>JAYUOQ010000541.1:0-6284 GCA_043760685.1 Armatimonadota bacterium
TCCCGGTTGCAGCCGATCTTCCATTAGAAGCATTGACAGTGTCAGGTAACAACGCAAACCAACTCGGGAAATATGTTGGTAAAGGTACGGTTGGTGGGATATTCAGCTGCGAATTGCGATCAACAAACGGTGGCGCAACCCACACCCTTCGATACACAAATGGTGGTCGATTTACGGACGGCAATAACTATGTGATGTGCGATACCAGCGCAAAGTATAAGAACACCATGGCTACATTCAATCCAAAGCAATTTATGTGGGGCAAGGCGGCTTACTCGCTCGGTGGTTTGCCGGTCATGGATCCTGCGACTGGACTAGAAGTCCAGTAGGAACTTCCTTTGTTATCATTGCCCTAACCTTTGATTAGGTTGGGGCATCTTGTTATTTACCATGTTAATACTTACCGTTGTCGCTCTTTCGTTGCCTCAGGTTCTTCCTACGAGAATGACCGATCCGGTTGAGTTTGATGCCGATGATCCGGCGTTTATGTTCAATCGCGAGGAGCCAGTCAAGTCCTTGATCCTAGGCACTGACAAGGAGAAGTCGCCCGGCGGCGGTCTTTATGCCTTTGGTTTAGACGGCCGAATGATTGCAAAAGTAAAAGGGCTGGATCGGCCCAATAACGTTGATTCGGTCGAAGATTTTTCGACGCCAAACGGCTCCATCCAACTTGCCGTTGTAACGGAAAGACTTCAGAACCGGCTCCGAGTTTTTGCGGTTTCGTTTTCTGGAGAAACTTTTCGAGATGTGACTGGCCAAACCGAAGTCTTTAAGGGCGAGAGCGGGGAGGATAAGGCACCAATGGGAATCGCTTGTTGGCAGAAAAACGGTCGTACGTTTGCCTTTGTGACCCCTAAAGCTGGCCAAACAAGCCGACATGTCGAACAACTTGAACTGAAATTCAATTCGGTAACTCAGAAAGTTGACGCCCAATCTGTCCGCCGATTTGGTGCCTATAGTGGCAAGAAAGAAACCGAATCCATTGTTGTTGATCCAAGGACTGAAAGGGTCTTTTACAGTGATGAAGGCGTTGGTGTTTGGGCGTATGACGCCAATCCAAATGGAAAGGATAGTGCGGTTGGTCTCATTCGGAACCCCGAACATCAAGGCGATCACGAAGGGTTGGCGATAATGGGAGACACCTTGATTTCCACTGATCAGCGAAAAGATGAATCTGTTTTTTGGTTTTATAATGCGCGGTCCCTGGTTCCTTGCGGCGGATTTAGATCGCCAATTGATGAAACCGATGGAATCGACATCATTGATCAAAAAGGAGGGTCCCGTTGGATGGCGGCGATGAATAGCAAAGGTCGAAACTTCGCCCTTTTACCTTTAGATTCCATCTGGAAAGCAACTAAGCCGCGGCTGGGGAGTCGCGTTCTTCAAAGACCAACTGGAAGCGGTGATCTCAATGGATCAGTCAGTTGGCAATTCGATACAACTCCATGGAACTTCTTGTTATTATCAAGTGTTAAGAAACGCTGAAAATGTGGGTTCTTTTTTCGTTTTCCCCTGAACCATTTTGGGCGATGCCGGCGCGCAAAGCAAATCGAACTTGCTTGCTAATCGAACCGGCTTGGCGTTCCCCTTCATCCAGCCATGAAATCCTTTGACAAGCTCTAACGTGGAAACCTCACGTCCACCCGTAGCATTACCTGCAACTGCTAGCGTTACGCCAGCAATATGAAGAACGCCTCTTCCAAATGAGACCATCTCTCCATTAAAGGGCAACTTAATTTTTTCGTTGAAAAAGAACCAAAATCACAGCCCTAATCGGGACCACATTCCGTCGATCCGATTCACGACATCGTCCGACATCGTAATCAACTTGGGATAGTGACGGTTAAATCCGTTTTCGCCCGGCCACTTGTGCGTACAGTCAAACCCGATCTTTCCACCAAACCCTTCCGCAATGGATGCATGATCGAGTTGGTCAACCGGGCCCTTAGTCAACAAAATGTCACGCGACGGGTCGCAGTTCGCCCCAATTCTAAACAGCACTTCGCCAAGGTCCTGAACATTGCAATCCTCGTCGAAAATGTACACAAATTTGGTAAATGCCAGCCCACCCAGACCCCAAATTGCATTCATAACCTTATAGGCGTGGCCGGGATACTTCTTCTTAATCGAAACAAAAGCCATGTTATGGAAAGTCGCCTCAACCGGCAGATTCATGTCGACAATTTCCGGAACCGTAAGCTGAATCATTGGCATGAAAATCCGTTCAACCGCCTTCCCCATCCAACCGTCTTCCATCGGAGGCTGCCCCACAATCGTCGCGGGATACACTGCCTTCTCGCGCATCGTAATGGCGGTGATATGAAGAACGGGAAAGTCCTCTGCCAACGAATAGTAACCGGTGTGATCACCAAACGGACCTTCTAACCTTCGTTCCGAAGGATCAACGTATCCCTCCAGCACCATTTCCGCATCCGCCGGAACCATGATGTCCACAGTTTTTGCCTTCACCAATTCCACATTTTGCTTTCGCAAAAATCCAGCAAACAGCATTTCGTCAATTCCGGGAGGAAGAGGAGAAATCGCGCTAAAAGTGTAAGCGGGGTCACCACCTAAGACAACGCAGACTTCCAAGTTCTTTCCCTTGGTGCCCGCATCTTCCATCTGCCTCATGCCAGTCTTGTGCATCTGCCAATGCATGCCGCA
Source organism: Armatimonadota bacterium (assembly GCA_043760685.1). GTDB lineage: Bacteria > Armatimonadota > Fimbriimonadia > Fimbriimonadales > Fimbriimonadaceae > Fimbriimonas. The sequence goes on from JAYUOQ010000541.1 coordinate 2,665, forward strand.
CGTGTTTTTGTCATGAATTTGTATTCGATACATCCCGACGTTTCGCTTGCCCGTATTTGGATCGTTTGTGAACACCAAGGGCAGCGTGACAAAGGGACCGCCGTCTTCGGGCCAACAGGTCAAAACTGGCAGCTTATTCAAGTCAATGTCGTCTCCCGTCCAAACAATGTCCTGGCATTGCCCTTTCGAAACGGTCTTGGGCGGGACATTTTTCATCTCCCCAAAAAGCCACGGCAGCTTCTTCAGCGCCTCAATCTTGCCACTGGGCAACTCAGGTTTGAGAAGCGACGCTATTCGCTGGGTGTGCTCCTCAAAGTCATCGCACGACAACGCCATGCTCATTCTCTTTCGAGTTGCCATTGTATTAATCGCTACCGGAAAATCGTATTTTCGTGTATCAGTAGGTCGAGATTGAGGGTCAATGGACGGATTGCGCATGACGGCGCTCAACGGGTTCGGTGACGACGTGCGGTGGGTCGGCCCAACAACATTTTCAAACAGCAAAGCAGGACCCGCCTTCTTAACGACCCGATCCGTAACCTCGGTAATTTCCAAATATGGAGAGATCGGCTCGCTAATCCGTTTCAGCTCTCCCTTAGACTCCAAAACTTCAAGAAAATGCTGAAAGTCACGATACGCCATTCACTTCTAGTCTACGCCGTACGCGAAATGAAAGTGTCCCCCACAAAGTGCCGGAACCGGTTAAACTATCACCATGAATCGAATTGTATTGTTTTGTTTAGCACTTGTCTCAATCTGCTTGGTTGGTTGTTCGCACACTTCATCCGAATCAACCGTAAATGCCGATGGATCGTGGTCACGTACCCTAAAGTTAACCGTGAGCAAGGGTATGACCGATGACAAATGGGCCGACATATTTGCCATGCCAGGTCCAGATTGGAATAAGTCCGAAGAAATTAAGGATTCGGAGAAAATTACGACTCTCAAGCGAAACTTCGAAGCAGGGATGGATCCGGTAACCGATATTATCATTCGTGAAAATGGCACAACCAAACTCAAAAATTTCGTCATGGTTCGCAAGTTGCCCGACAACAAGATCGAATACTACGAAAAGATCGTCTTTGCCAAACCAGACAAAGATAAGCAAGAAAGGGACATGAACGAGTTCATCAATGAGCTCAAAAAAGTAATGCCAGTGGGCTTAGGAACCGATGCCGATTACCAAGCAATCAGCAAGAAGACCAATGTCTCCATAAGCCGGATGTTTTTCGGACCAGACGGACATCTCTTTGGAACCCTCATCCTGAATCCAGACGGAGCCCTTCGGAGACTTCGGTCAAAACTCGGCGTCATCGAAAGCAAAATCCTCGCCGAACAATTTGGCGATCGGATGACCCAAGCCCAGCGAGATGATGTAGTTCGAAAACTGCTGACTTCGTTTGATAACAGCAAAGTGATGTCAAACGCGAAGCCACCAGCTTCTCCTGAGCAATCGAACCAATCGCAGGCAGATATGGTCGGAATGTCCGTCTCAGTCAGGCTCCCCGGAAAAGTCATTGAATCTAATGGTGAGATCGATTCATTTACGGGCGAAGTATTTTGGGACTTTGCCTCCAACTCAGCCGAACCCGAAGTTCTCGAATTGAGGGCGATATGCCAACTCTAATGCGGAACATTCTCCCGACAAGATCGTTTCATAATCTGGTTATGCGTTTTCTTCCTCTATTAGTCGCACTCGTTCCTTCAATGATTTTTGCTTGGGGCGGAGATGGTCACAAGCAAATAGCCGATATTGCATGGACGAAGTTGACACCAACCGCCAAAGCGAAGTTGGCAAAAATCCTCGATGCAGGAGAAACGTCCTTTCGAGTTGTTGGCGGAGATGTTCGAGACTCTTTCAGAAACTCTTCGACCTTTAGCGACTATATGAAAGGCAAAATGGATACGATTTATGAAGACATCATTCCCGGAATGAACTCGCGCTTCAACAAGAATATCGAATCCATTGGCAAAGAGGGCATCCGGTGCAAAACTTGGCACTATTACGATATTCCCATTCGATTTACTGGAAAAGCCCCGGAAGTAGATTCATCCAATGCGGAAGTTGCTTTGAAACTTGCAATCTCCGAACTCACCAAGCTCAACAGTCAAGGACTTTCAGACCCCAAAATGGCTTGTTGGTGGACGTATTGGATCAATCACGTTGTCGGCGACCTTCACCAGCCGCTTCACTGTGTAAGTAGCCATGAAAATGATGCCGATGGAGACGCAGGAGGCAATAAATTCAAAATAACCTCCCCTGACGGCGAAAAACCGACCAACCTTCACAGCTTCTGGGATGGCGGAATTGGTCGAGCAATTGGCGAAGAACGAGAAAAAGGCAAAAACCCAAATGTCGAGAAGGTCACCGATCGATGGTCAACCGATAGCGCATTGATTCCCGCTCCTGAATTGGTTAAAGATCTCGAACCAATGAGTTGGATCAAGTCTGGTGCAAGATTAGCCGACCGAATCGTTTACGGCAATCTGAAAGCTGGTGATCGTCCCGATATGCAGTACTTATTTGAATCGTCAACTCTCTGTCGCAAACAGGCTGTCTTGGCAGGATTTCGACTAGCCGCGATTCTCAACAAAGCGCTTGGCTAAAGTCGGCTAATCAATTACTGGTGAACCTTTCGGTCCTCCGTTGGCGTAACCTTTAATCGGGAGATGCGAAAAACCCTTCGGGAACAAATAGAGGCAAACAAACGAGGGAGCTTTCTGCTCGTTTGTGGCATGGTGCTCCTCATTACGGTCCTTGGCGCCACAATCGTTGGCATTTGGCATCCAAGGAACTGGCCGATTGGAGCGGCTGGCGGTCTCTGTTTAGCACTCCTTTGCTCGTTCATTTCTCGGGTTTGGGGTTCAAAGATTGTCCTCGGCATCTCAGGCAGTCGCGAAGCGACCCAGCAGGAAGATCAAGTCCTACGCAATGTCGTTGAAGAAATGGCAATCGCATCTGGACTGCCGATGCCAAAAATTTATGTCATCGACGACTACGCACCAAATGCCTTCGCGACCGGTCGCGATCCTCAAAACGGCATTGTCTGCGTAACCACTGGCCTCCTTGCTAAGCTCAATCGCGACGAACTCCAAGGCGTCATGGCCCACGAGCTTTCTCACATCCGCAATTACGACATTCGGTACATGACAACCGTTTCAACGATGGCCGGGCTCATCGTCCTGCTCGCCGACGTCCTGCAAGGACAACTGAGATGGGGATTCTGGGGTCGTTCGCGCTCCAGCGACGATAACAATGGTAGCAACAATCCCCTCGGTATCATTTTCCTGATTCTGGGCCTCGTTCTCGCCTTCACTGCACCAATGATGGGTTGGCTGCTCGAAATGGCAGTCAGCCGAAAGCGAGAGTACTTAGCCGATGCGAGTGCCGCCGAGATGACCCGCTATCCCGAAGGTCTCGCCAGCGCACTCCGAAAAATTTCAGAAGACACCGACATGCTGGAAGCAGGAAATCGAGCGACCCAACACATGTACATCGTCAACCCGCTCAAGCTGATGGAAGAACATCAAGACTTGCTCAGCACTCACCCTTCGACCGAATCCCGGATCAAAGCTCTACTTGGTGATGCCGAATATTATGCTAAGGAACGCAAATTCGG
>JAYUOQ010000542.1:0-6280 GCA_043760685.1 Armatimonadota bacterium
AACCGCGGCGACACGCGTCGATTCCTATTCGACCAACGATAAGAAACATTCAGCGTTTCTTTCTGAGCCATAGACTGCCCTCCAAAGGACCGACAGCGAAACCCACGACTTGAAGCAATGACCATTGAGCCCCAAAATGTATGTGTTATCCAATGGAACTCAAAATGACGAAAATATATGTTAGACCAATCGTAGCCTGCCTCCTAGTAGGCGGTGCAATAGCAGGGATCGCCCAAACGACGACAAAGTCGCCAAGCAACTCAAACAAGCCCATGCAAATGGACATGTGCATGAAAATGATGTCCGAGAAGAAAGCCATGAAGGAGCACATGAAAGTTATGGATACCACCATGGAAAACTTGGTTTCTAGGATGGAGTCTGCATCAACTGATCGAAAGGTTGAGGCTATTGCGGCTACCGTCAAGGAAATGGTGGCTCAGCGCATCATGACAAACAAAGCTAATGCTGCTATGGAAGAGAAAATGATGGGGCACATGATGTCGCACATGAAGTCCGGCAAAATGGAATGTCCAATGATGAAGGGCATGAAAGGTATGTAAAGAGGGAAGCCGCTAGACCTTTGCGGCGTATGAGCAGTACAACCCAGGATTCATCGGAAGATCAAATCTGGGTTGCAATCTGCATTTTGTTACGGAGTTTCTATGAAAATTAATCAATCAATCTTGTGGTCATGCCTATTCCTGACCCAATCTGTTTTAGCCATGGCTACCGAATCGCCAAGACCAATTCAAGACCAAAATCATCAAGATATGGCGAAGGCAAAATCGCCACAAGACAAAGCAGACATGGGGGCAATGGATATGGGCTACAAGCACGACATGGTCATGCCATTCTTCACTCACATGGGGATGCCGGAACCATTTGGAAGCCATAGCCTGAGCCTCTCTGGTCTGTCCACAAGCGCAGGAGGACGTTCAATCAACGACTTGTCGTTTCAATACATGGTTGGACTATCCGACCGATTAGGCGTCAACTTTCGAAGCGATGAATTTACAACGGGTAGCGAGGCGGAGGTTATGTTTCAGTACGCGGCAATCCGAAGCCGCGATAGAATGAGTGGCATTTGTCCAATGCTTGAAATCGAATTTCCAACCAAGCGATCAGGAAGCGGAATCAAGACAATTGTAGGATTTTCTTCAGCTCAGGTTCAGCCGAATGGTACATTCGACGGGGCTTTCCACTACAACTTGGCCGAGCGGAAATTTGAAGGGAGCGTCTCTTATGTCAGCCGAGCCTGCCAAGGTTTCTACCCAATTGTTGAACTCATTGGAACCGCAGAACTTCATCAGATGCCGACCTTAGACATCTTAGTTGGTCCAAAGTTTAAGACCGGCAAGAACTCAAAGGTCGGAATTGCATACCAAAGTCCAATCAGCGACCGCAAAGACTACGGGTCTCGATTCATTGTCCAATTTGACTTTCGATGGTAGATATCATTGAATATCCGTAAAGAATCAGTTATGAAAACAACCTTAATCGTAACCGGAATGACATGCCAAAACTGCGTAAAGCATGTGATCTCGGCTATTCGCGCTGTACCAGGCGTCACTGACGTCCAAGTCGATCTTGCTTCCGGCGTCGCAGAAGTAACTGGTTCTGCTGAAACAAGCGAACTCATTGACGCGGTTCAAGAAGAAGGATACGGCGTTATGCAAAATGGTGAAAGTCTTAGAACCCCATAGCCAAGGAGAAGAAACTCAGCTTGACATCCAGGGAATGACATGCGCATCCTGCGTTCGTCGTGTCGAAAAGGCATTGGCAAAAGTTCCTGGTGTCGAATCAGCTTCCGTTAACTTTGCCACCAACCAGGCGACAGTTGTACATGACCACGACGCAACAACGGCTTCTCTAATAAAAGCCGTTGTTGATTCGGGATACGGCGCAACGACCAAGGACGACGATCATAAAAACCATGGTTCCGGAAGTGAACACGCAGAACACATGCAAATGGAATCGGCGTCGGAACTAGCCAACGCCAAGAACAACCTCATACTTTCCATTGCCTTAACTATTCCCCTCTTTCTCATTTCGATGTTCTGGCACGCACGCCCCGAATGGGTGAACTGGTTGCTCTTTGCCCTTGCCACTCCAGTCACTTTCTGGTGCGGTAGGCAGTTCTTCTTCGTCGCCGGCAAGGCATTGCGGCACTTTACGACGACAATGGACACGCTCGTCGCCATGGGAGCCGGAGCCGCATGGGCTTATTCAACTTATGCTCTTATTTCCCAACGAGGACATGGTCACGTGATGAATGGGCACATTTACTATGAGACTGGTGCAGTGATCGTAACGCTCATCCTCCTTGGTCGCTTCTTGGAAACCCGGGCGAAGACCCACATGTCAGACTCAATCCGAAAACTGATGGATCTTTCGCCTAAGTCGGCGACAGTCATCGGACCAGATGGAAGCGAACAGCAAGTACCGACCACAAGCATTAAAATGGGTGCTATGATCCGGGTGAAACCAGGAGAAAGAATTGCTGTTGACGGCGCAGTCACCGATGGCGAGTCATACGTCAACGAATCAATGATTACGGGCGAACCAATCCCCGTAAGTAAGCAAACTGGCGATCAAGTGACGGGTGGCACGGTTAATGAACGGGGCACCTTCACTTTCAGGGCAGAGCGTGTCGGCTCGGAAACGACGCTTGCCCAAATTGCCAAAATGGTGCAAAGGGCGCAAGGCTCCAAGGCTCCCATGCAAGGTCTTGCCGACAAGGTTTCGAGCATCTTCGTTCCTATCGTAATACTGATCGCCATTTTGACGATGGTTGTCTACTTGATGAACGGAAAGTCTCTTGACGGAGCAATCATTCCTGCCGTCGCCGTTTTGGTCATCGCGTGTCCTTGTGCCCTTGGTCTTGCAACACCAACGGCATTAATGGTCGGCACCGGCCGAGGAGCAGAACTTGGAATTCTTGTTAAAGATGGAAAAGCCCTCGAGATCGCTGGAAGCATCAAAACCATACTCCTCGACAAAACTGGAACGCTGACCGAAGGAAAACCTCGGCTGACGGACGTTGTCACCTTTGGCGACTGGAGCGAAGACGAGGCATTAGCATTTGCTGCTTCAATAGAGGCCCCGAGCGAACATCCAGTCGGTCAATCAGTTGTAAACGAGGCGAAAAAAAGAAAGCTAGCCATTGTGGATGTGAAGTCGTTTGAAGCGATAAGGGGGCAAGGTGTGCGAGGGATGGTAAACGGTGTCACGGGAACCATTGGACGTTCAGCTCTGATGACAAATATAACGCCAGAAGTCCAAGCGGCCCTCTCCACGCTGGAGAGCCAGGGAAAGACTGCGTTTGTCGTGTCCGCCGGTGATCGTTTCGCATGCCTAGCCGTTTCCGATGTCGTTGGAGATCATAGCCAAGAGGCAATCACACAGCTTATAGAGTTGGGAATTCATCCCGTCATGGTCACGGGAGACAATCGCGCAACCGCTGAGGCAGTCGCAAAGCAAGTAGGGATCGAGACAATTGAAGCCCAAGTCTTGCCTTCTGACAAGGCGGCAATCGTTGAGCGTTACCAGAAAGAAGGGTCGACGGCTATGGTCGGAGATGGCATTAACGATGCTCCAGCCTTAGCCCAGGCAGACCTCGGCATCGCAATGGGAACCGGGACCGATGTGGCAATGGAAACCGCCGGAGTGACACTACTTAGGTCCGATCTAAGAGGAGTCGCCCAAGGCATTCGGCTCGCAAAGGCAACGCTGACTACTATTAGATGGAACTTGTTCTGGGCGTTCATCTACAACGCGATCATGATTCCGCTTGCCGCCATCGGCCTCTTGAATCCGATGCTTGCTGCGGGTGCGATGGCTTTTTCCAGTATCTCAGTAGTCCTCAATTCACTACGATTAAGAAGTTTTAGTTAGCCAAAGATCTTCTGATCCAAAAACTCGTTCCGAAATTTCCCATCCGGATCGAGCCGAACCGCCAAGTCCTTAAACTCATCCATCTTCGGATACAAACCACAAACCCGGTTTGCATCCATCGCAAACAATTTGCCCCAATGAGGACGGGCTTCGTAAGGAGCAAGAAGCTCTTCCAAGACCGGAAGAAGTGTCCGAACCACTTCCCACATCTTCTTCCAAGTAAAGTGAATGCAAACCACATCAGTCCCAAACGAAGAACTCAGCCAAAAGTCGTCAGCCGCCACTGTTCGAATTTCCGAGACATGCAAGACAGGAGAAATGACGTCTCTTATCGAATTAATCGCGCTCAACGCCGCAAAAGCGTGGTGCCGTGGAATGATGTATTCCGACTGAAGCTCATCGCCACTGCTTGGAGTGAACTCCATCTTAAAGTGGGCGAGACGCTCGTGCCATGAGCCAGGAATACCCAACTGCTCGGTACAGAACTCGGCAGGATGATCGGGGAGGGGATGAAGCTTTTTGGTCGCGCAAGTCGCACCAAACAGTGAATCCGGGATGATAGAGTCTAAATCCGTACTCTTAATCCAAACCTGGTCAATAAAGTCGCTGTTCCAACAAGTAAACAAGCTCACGCTATAAGCACTCGAAACAACTGTGTCGAAATGAGACTCAAGCGAAGCAAAGGGAAGATTTTGATAGACAAATTGCCGAACCTGAAAGGTCGGCTGAATCCTCAATGTCAGGCTCGTGACAATTCCCAAAGCTCCAAGATTGACCACTGTGCCATAAAAATCCGGATCACCCTCATCTAAGCAAAGCAGTTCTCCGGATGCAGTAACCATCTCAATAGCGCAAACCGCCGTCGCCAAATTTCCATTCTTCACCCCCGACCCGTGAGTCGCCGTTGCGCACGCTCCTGCTACCGAAATGTGAGGAAGGGACGCCAAATTGTGGAGGGCATATCCCTCCAAGACTAGAAATTGACTAAGGGTGCCGTACGAGATTCCACCTTCAACCTTCACCGTCATTCTGTCCCGATCGAGTTCCAGAATCTGGTTGAGATTCTCGGTAAAAACATGATCCGCCTCGGTGTCGGCAATCGAGCTAAACGAATGTCGAGTGCCAATTGCCTTAACCCTCGTGGCACCAGCGACTAAGGACTGAACCTCAGAAACCGACGTTGGACGATGAACTGCAAGAGCCGAGTAGGTATGGTTTCCCGCCCAGTTCTTCAGTCCTTCTGCCATCAGCGGGCTTCCACGAAAGTATCCGTGTTGTACTTAATACCGCCGCACAGTTTGGGCATCTCAAATTCAAAGGCTTCCAATGTCGGATCAACTTTACAAGTCACCCAACCCGCGTGAATCATCGATTCCAAAAATCCCAGACCGTATGCCATTGCCTCGCCAGACTCCCGTTTGATTCCCTTATCCATGATCGCCCGGATAATCTGACCAAAGACAAAGTGCAAGTCCTGACGAACTTGCATGATTTGGACAATCACGTAGTACAGACCTGCTTTTGGCAAAGTTGCGGTCCCACGACGCCAACGCGTAGCCGCTGTAATTTTTCCACCGTCATAAATGGCAAATTCCTCTTCAACTGCTCCCTCCATATTAAGGGTGAAGTGATTGTATTTTTGACATTCAAGGGTTGCCGTACCCTGAGTAAGAAGCTCAACAGTGTCCTTTACGCCATCAAAGCCATAACCTCCGATGCCGCTACCAAAGTGCTCATGAATGAAGCCACCGGTCCCTAGCCATTGAAATGCACTGTTCGCATCGAGTTCAAGACCTGCTTCCGCCGCAATCGTCCTCGTATGTTCTTTGACGTCGGTGAAGCAGCCGTTGGCGGTGTACCAAAAGTCGGCAAACTTGATGTGCTGCTCGACTCTCCGAGTCTGATTCTCTTGAAATTGATCTTTCAACCATTTGGCGTCCAAAGTGCCCTTGTCAAGTTCCAAAATGGTGTACGCAAGTTCTTTCGCACCAATGTGCGCCATCGTTAATCCGGCCGCCAAGATTGGGTCAGCAAAGCCAGCCGCCTCGCCAACAAGGAACCAGTTTTCTCCGTACATTCGCTCGGCAAAATAAGACCAATCCTTCGTGCCTCGAATCTCGCCTTCTGGAGTTGCATTCGTGATCAATCCCGCAATCAATGGTTCATCGGCAATTGCCTTTTTGTACACTTCTTCCTTGGACATTCCCGACTTCAAATAGTATTCCGCTGGGCAAACCAGACCAATGCTCGTCCGGGTAGGACCAATCGGTATAAACCAAAGCCAACCGTAACCAAGACTCATGACCTGAACTCGGGTTGCACCGTTTCCAACTGTGTAAGCCCACTCCGCGTTCTCCCAGTAGTCCCAAAAAGCAATATTTCTGAG
>JAYUOQ010000543.1:0-18090 GCA_043760685.1 Armatimonadota bacterium
AAGCCCCGCAAAGATCCCTTATCTACACTCGAAAAGAGGCAATTGGACCAGTTGCGGTTGTAGCTCCAGAAGAATCTCCGCTCCTTGGTTGGATTTCTACTTGCCTTCCACTCATTGCAATGGGCAATTCTGTGATCGGAGTTCCTAGCTATGCCAATCCACTGCCTGCACTTGAACTCTATCGCGTAATCGAAGCCAGCGACTTCCCGTCTGGAGTCTGGAATGTAATTACGGGAACACCGGAGGAACTCGAGAAGACTTTGGCTGAACACGATGGAGTCATGGCTATTTGGCACTTTGGAGCGAAGGAGAATGGCGAAATGGTTCAGAGAGCTTCAGCTGGAAATCTCAAGACGTGGTGTTTACTAGGTAAACAGTTGGATTGGACTGCAACACCTTCCCGAGAATTCTTAAGACGTGCTACTCAGATCAAGAACGTGTGGGTGCCTTACGGCGCATGAAAAGAAGACATACTTAATCATCTAGTGCGCTTGACGGATTCGCCTTCCTTAACATTTCCTTAACGTTCTCTTCATAAAATGAAGTTGAAGAAATACGAACATGCGTATTACAACATTAGGAAAAATTGCCATCCTCCTCGTCCTTGTGGGTTGTTTTGTAGGCGTCTACAGATTCCTAGTACCATCCGCAAACACGGCATCCAATCAAATCCAAACCGGAATCACTAATCAAAGTGGTATTCCATCTAACCAAAATAATCCTCAACAAAGTGGTATTCAGGTTTCCATTCAAACGAGTGGTACCTACCAAAGCTATGTCGAAAGGCTAGCTCAACAGTTAGCAAAAGAAAACACTTCTGTCCACATCAAGGCCCTGCCTCCCAAAGAATCACGAGATGCCCTTCACTCAATCCTTGAACAATCTAAAGGGAGCCAAAGCGACATCCCGGACGTTTGGCTAGCCAGTAGCGATGCCCTTGTACAAAACTTAAGATCCGCAACGAAAAGTGGAATGCCTTCACTGGCAAACGTAAACGACACCAGAACTTATGCGATTTGGCCGCCACAGCCGATGGTGTTGTTGTGCAAATCTTCGGCAAAGGATCGATTAGCGACCATCTTTAGCGGTCCAAATCCCTTAGGAAATTTAAACGGTGCATTTAAGTTCTCGTTCCCTGACCCAATAACTTCGGGAGGCGGGCACACGGCACTTGGTTACTGTGCTTGGGCTTTCAAGCAACAATCACAGTTCAAAGACTTTGGGTCTTACCTAGCCAACTTGAAGAACAATGGTTATCAACCGCTGGCAGCCCCGTCAGGTGGCTTGGCTTCAGAATTTGGGTCTAGCCAACTCGATTTCATCTTCGTTCACAATGCATTGGCAGATCGCGAAGTAGACAAAAGTGGTGGAAGCTTGAGCAAGGTTGTTCCGGCAGTAACCGTGTGGGAGCGCCCGTCATCAATTGCCTTAAGACCTTCTGGTGGTTGGACTGCCGAAAAAGAGAAGGCACTCCAAGATGTCATCGAATTCCTCCGGAGGAATCCGCCTTACAATGGCTCGGGAGCAAACGATGAAGCACAAATTCCTGAGCAAATGGACATCCAAAAGCAAACCTGGGAGAGAGTATTTGACGGCGGCGCAAGATCAAAGAACATCAACCAGCCAGCGAATTTGCCGATGCATCCACGCTAAGTTGGTTATTTCGATATAGGAAGAATATTAGCGCGCAACTACTAATCAGGGCCAAGGAACCGCCGAAATAAAGCATTGCTTCTGGTGAAACTTTGGCCCACAGTGCCCCAGCGATCAGATTGCCAACGAGAGTTGTTATTCCAATTACAAAGTACTGAGCTCCGATAAGCGTCCCCTTAGGAATCTTTGAACCCGCCTTAACCAGAAATGCCTTCGAGATTCCGTCCGTTGCCGCCACCGAAAGTCCGTAAAGCGCAAACAATGGAATCAGGTTAAAACCGACATTTCGGGCAAACAATAAATAACTCAAACCAAACAAAACCCATCCTCCAACCAAGACTGTCCCCGAACCGATACGGTCAGAAAGGACTCCAAGTGGCGAGGAAGCCAATGCATAAACAAGATTAAAGAGGGCATAAAGCAAGATCACTTGAAAGGGGGCTACTCCATGAAGTCCCGCGTACAACAACAGATAGGTATCGCTACTGTTAGCTATTCCAAATAAGCCCAAAACACCAAGAACCGGCCAAATCTCTCGAGGCAGCTTCAAAGTGAGGTTAAGAGCGGATTTAGTCGTTTTGAGACTAGTTTGAGGTTCCTTAACCAAAAATGTTATTCCTAGAGCAACAAATCCAGGGATTGCTGTGAGAAGCAGGATGTTTCGCAACTCTGACGGGTATTTCCACACCAAACCAGCGCCGATACAAACTCCGACAAAAGCACCAGCGGTATCCATCATCCGGTGGTACCCAAACGCCCTCCCCGAAAGGGCGGGATCAACCGATTCAGCAATCATAGCATCGCGTGAAGAAGTCCGAATTCCTTTGCCTACTCGGTCGGCCAGGCGACAAACGACAACCATCGGCCAACTTACCGCCAAACCAACCAAGGGTTTGGCTAAAATGCTAATTCCGTATCCCCAGCGGATGTACGGAACCCGTTTCCCGGCTTTATCACTATGGATTCCTGACCACAGCCGAAGAATTGCAATAACAAGTCCTGAAAGCCCTTCCATCAGGCCCAAACTCCACGTTGGAGCGCTCAGGGTGCCTACAATAAACAACGGTAGGATTGGGTATGCAAGCTCAGAAGCGATGTCCGCCCAAAAGCTAATCCAACCTAAAGTCTTGACGGGAGTTGGTAAGGCAACTTTAGGCATGGGTTCCAGTCTATCTAAATTCAGAGAGTGTCATCGAATGCAGATCCATTTCATTGTCCTATAACATATGTTTCAGCACTTTGATTTCAAAGTCCATAAAAGTTGTGACCTGAGAAGATGAGATAGTGATAGAGTATGTAATTGGATGTGTGTGTCAACGAAGTCAAGGGTTTAAGAACTTTTATTAAAAAGTACTTGTATCTTGGGGTGCGATGTGTTATTGTGATTGAGCAATGAAGTCATTAGCAAAAATCTTAACAACTGGATTCAGTTCAATAATTCTTTCGGCAATTGTATCAGCTCAGGGTGGTCACCAATACTTACCCAAAGGTAAATACACGGCCCTTGAATTATCTGTTCCTTCATCTGTGTCTATTTCGAATCACACCTCAACAGTTTTTGACATGACAATGTCGGATATAGATGAATTCTTCATTTGGGATGTAAACCACTGGACGGGAATCCCCGGCGGCAATACCCATGGCGCTCTGATCATCACGTCGGGGTACTCGGGAGGCGGAGTGTATTACACGTTGCTCACAACCTCAGGTAATGCGTCACTTATAACTAAGCATTATGGCTTGACTGCCGATGTAAGCGGGACCCCTCCGGCGACGGTTGTCTTTAATTGGCAATATGTAGACAGTGAGGACCCAGAAAGTCTAATGTATGATGAGCCAGTTTCCAAAACTATGACTGTGACAATAAACTAGCGGATGATTCTACTTGCTCTTACGCAACAACTACTGGCCCAGTCCTTTTTAGGAGGATCGGGTCAGGATCTTGCTCGGTACTACCTATTGGCTTCGAAACGAAGCGTAGTTTGTTCTGAACGAATTGTAAAGAGTTTTGGACCAAATAGGTTCAGCATCAATGACAAAGATCAACTTATTTATCCAGTTGGGTCATCTTTCAAGATTACTCATAACTCGGTGTTACAAGATATTACTCCCGAACCGAAGATAGGAGATAAGCAACGTAGGTTTCCTAATGTGGATTGCATTACTTCGACAATCTTGCCGTTGAGTCTCTTGGGGCTCGCTCCAATTGACTCTGATACACAAGCCCGGGAAGCAGCGGCCAACCCGTCCAACCTATCACTAACTCCTGCTAGTCCATTCACAAAAGCCCTAATTGGTAAAGGGTCGGGATCAATAGACATACTGATCAACATGGGTCTTAGCAAGCCACTTAAATATCCAGAACTGCTTGGAAGAATTTGGTTTTCTTGCTCAATGGTTCAAGTTAGTGAGTTAGATTTTCTAAACGCAGTTGCCCAGGTCGCAGATTGCAAATTGATCGACAAACCTGATTCGTACACGTTCCTTCCTGACGGAGAAAAAATCCGAACTCGATTTCTAAACTCCTACAAGGCGTTTGGAGATCAAAGCGATACATATATGGGCATAAAGCAAAGAGTTATTTATCGTGGTTATGAATTGGCAACCACAAGTTTCATCGAGGAAACAGTTTCAAATCCTAAGATGTATCATAGCATGAAAATTCCGGATGACAAAGAACTAACTGAGAATTTGAATCAGCTCATTAAGAAAGCTATCGCCGAATTTAAGGATGACAAAAACTCTGAGGTTAGTGATTTGGTGAAAAATATCGACCCGAACAAAGAAATCACCGTTGGGTATGGCTATGGATTCAAGTTTTTCGCGATAGTTCCCCTCAAAAACGGAAGAGTCTGGCTGATTTAGATACTGTCAATCACCCGAGATGGAGCCTAACAACGAAAGTTCTGCAAATCGTGAATAATAAATGTAGATGTACGTTCCCAACTATGTGCCCGAGCCCGAGCAGATTCCAGGAAGCGTTACAAAGATCGCCTATGCCGATCGTCTCCATTTTATTCGGCATGTACTTTATCGATTCCTTGGATCAATAGGATGCATTGTTGGATTTGGTCTCCTGATTCCGAAAGATTTCCTCCCAATGCCGTTGCCAGTCACGGTCGGACTCTTTATCGTCCTCATTTTGATTAGTGGCATCCGGACATTATTGAGGGGAACAGATATTGAGCCAAAATTAACTAGCTATACGTTGCCGATCGTCATTGTTGCTCTTGCCTTCGCCACTAGATCATGGACAGTCAATGGTTTTCCTGCGTGGTCAATACTGGCAGGTATCTCCTGCTTTGGAATTTACTCTTTGGTTTGTGGTCGAGACTTTAGTTTCGTGGGTGGGTTCACCTTATCGCTCATTGTTTCTAGCGTCCTAATCGCGTTTATCATGGTCAAAGAAGGGATGCCAAGCCAACAAAGTGCCCAAGCCCTGCTGTGGAACGCAGGAGGTCTGTTCTATCTCGTCTACGATTTGGCTGCGATGTTATCTCGAAGAAAATCAAGTGAATGTTGGGCAGCGGTCGTAGACCTTTACCGAGATGCTTTTAACTTCATGGGCTATTTCCCAAGGGTACTTATTCACTGGAATCGCCATAGAATTCTCAATGATTTGTCAATTGACAACCCATTCAGAAACTAATTGAGATACCAGAATTGTGTTTGAACAGCATCAAAATGAAACGAATTGAAATCGAATCCGTCATACTTACCGTTATCGGACGCGGCACATGAACGCACTTACTTTACTATCTGCATTTTTGACATTACACAGCGCAGGGGCTCAAAAGAACCTCAGCATGGACGTATATCGGGTTACCGGTGGCAACAAAGTTCTGCTTAAGAACGGGGATGCCCTTACCGGGGATGTACAATTTCGAGCCAATATTCAAACTGACCATCCAATTCAGGCAGTCGAATTCTATGTTGGAGATGACCTTCGCGAAAGCGACGGGAGTACCCCCTATGAGTTTAAACTCGATACCCTCGCAGAAGAAGATGGCAACATCAAGCTGAGATTCAAGGGATTCACTAGCGAAGGGCAAAACGTAGAAAAGGCCTTTACTTTGAGCATCGACAACGGTGTCAGCAAAGGCGCCGATTTCCACGTCGCAAAAGGCAACGCCTTTATGACTGACGGAAAATACGACGATGCGATTACCGAAGGCAGAATTGCTCAAAAAGCTGACAAGGCTTCCCTTGGCGCAAGAATCTTGCTTGCGCGAGCAAACTTTGGCAAAGGCAGCTACGACAAAGCTCAAAAATTTGCCGAAGACGCGCTCGAAATTGACAAGACCAATAGACCAGCAAAAGAAGTCATTATTTCACTGAAAGTGCAGCAAGCATTTAATTCGGTTTCCCGAACTTCCGAAGACCGAAAAGAAGTAATCGATTCGATCAAAAAAGGTCTTGCTGAGGCAATCAAGTACCGAGTAGCTCTCCTCAATGAAGATGTCGAAAGACTTTCACCTAACAAGACATCACTCGAGTATTTAGATGCCGCCATTCGCGCAAGACGCTATTCACTTGTTTCCGATTCCTTGGCTATGGAATTGAAATCAAACTTTAAAAATAACGAACTCAACAATCGTTTGGTTTATGCCTACCTCATGACAAATCAAGTAACCAAAGCTGATGAGATTTTGAAAAACGTCAAAAAGTTTGGTGAGTTTGACGGCTATGGATTTGCTCTCAACGCGCTTGTTGCGACCGAGAAAGGAAGCGACTCAACCGCTGACGACATGATCAAAGAGGCACTCCTCAATTCCCCGGATAGCCTCGGACTGAAAACCGCTCAAGCATACATTGCCTTAAAGCGAAACAGCCCACGATCACTAGCCGATGCGTCAAGCTCGCTGTTGAAAGAAAATGAAACGCGATCAGAAACTTTCTACTTTGCAGCCGCCCTCAGCAACCGACTCAAGCGAATCGAACTCGGACGAAAGTATTTCGAGCGAGCCTTGAAGGCCGACGCATCCGATCATGATATGTACATTGAGCAAGGTAATGAAGCAATTTCTTTGGCCCTGATGACCGGTGTGACCGCAAGAGACAAGGATTTCCAATTGGATTACGCTCACGCAATGTTCGACTTGGCACTCATGTGCCGAGACAATAGTGCTCAAGCCCTTTCCGGAATTGCGATTGCTTCGATGTTCAAAAAAGACTCGAAGGCAGCCATAAATTTTGCTGAAGCTGCAACGAAAGCAAGTCCTGGCTATGCCGCAGCTTGGTACACCTATGCCGCAGCCCTGAGCTACAAACAATTGGATGCTCGAGCCGCTCTCGCCAAAGCCCAACAGCTTGACGAAAGAAACCTCAAAGGGAGATCCATGCCGAATGCTGATCTCGTGTTCAGCTACTACAATACGACTGGTCGAACTCCAGTTATTTCAGCTCCTTCCAGAGGGTGATCAAAGATAACAGGTCAAGGTTAAAGCCTTGACCTGGGTATCATTCTAGTTCTGTCGGGGCGTAGCGCAGTTGGTAGCGCGTTTGCATGGGGTGCAAGAGGTCGCACGTTCGAATCGTGTCGCTCCGACCAATTTTCTCCCCAAAAGTCATGAAGGTCGTTTTCGATGTCGGTAAAGTTCTCGCCCATGCCCACATGCAATGGAAAGATGCTTTAGCGGCAAGCAAACTTGCGTACCGCGAATCCGAGTTGCTTCAGAAATACCTCTACGACTTGCCCGAATATTTGCCCTATGAAGGTGGCCAAATTTCAGAGGAAACTTATCTCACCGCCCTCGCCAAAGAATTCGGACTTCAAGACTTACTAGAAGCCAAGCATCTCCACGAAAGCATCATTGGCGACGAGTATCCGGGCGTTGCTGAAATTGTCCAAGAACTTAACCAACGGGGTATTGAGACCGCAACTCTCAGCAACAACAACCCTATTCATTGGGCGTGGTTTACGGAATCCGGAAACTATCCGGCAATCGAAGGAATTCAACATCTAGTAGCAAGCTTTCATTTGGGTCTTTTTAAGCCCGATCCAGCAATTTTCCCTAAGTTTTGTGACTTTCTAGGTTGGGATAAATCCGATTTGATATTCCTTGACGACGCAGAAAAGAACATTATTGCTGCCAGGAACGCCGGCTGGGTTGCTCACATCATTACCGACGACGAGCCCAAGGCAACTCAGATAAGACGAATCCTTAATTTGAACTAAGGAGCAGGTCGCGAACCGCGCGGGCAATTTTTTCTGACGCTTTTCCGTCGCCATACGGGCTCGATGCCTTTGCCATTGAATCGTAAAACGCAGGCTCGTTAAAGAGCTTCCTTCCAAACTCTAGTACCGCCGCAGGATCGGTGCCAATCAGCCGAGCGCAACCTGCAGTAACACCTTCCGGTCGCTCAGTTGTCTCTCGCAAAACCAAGAGCGGCTTCCCGAAGCTTGGGGCCTCTTCCTGGACTCCGCCCGAGTCCGTGAGGATGAAAGTGGAACGCTCAATAAGCTTGACAAACTGCTCGTATTGCGGCGGCTCGATGAGATCAATTCTCGGATGATCACCCAAATATTCATTCAGCACTTTCCGAACGTCCGGATTCTTGTGCATCGCAACCACTAAATGCGAATCACCGTGTTCATCGATCAGCTGGCGAGCGGCCTTTGCAACCCCCGCCATCGGCTCTCCCCAATTTTCTCGCCGGTGCATTGTCATCAAAATGAGTCGACCGTCAAAATCGGGATACCAAGTTTGAGGCACCAGTTTAGCCACCTGAAGGACGGAGTCAATTCCGGTATTTCCGGTCACAAAAACGTCGGCCTGATTAACTCCTTCATCGAACAAATTCTTTGCCGCCAATTCGGTAGGAGCGTAATGTTGACGTGCGACCAGCCGGGTAGCTTGTCGATTAAACTCTTCCGGAAAAGGATTGTGAATGTCGTGGGTTCTCAATCCAGCTTCTACATGCCCAAATGGAATTTGTAGGTAAAAAGCGACCAAACTAGCTATGAAAGTCGTCGTAGTGTCTCCCTGAGCAATGACAAAGTCAAGTTTCGATTCCTCAAACGCCGAATCTAGTGCCAAGATCATTCGAGAAGACATTTCCGCCAAGCTCTGGCCATGCTTCATCAGTCCCAGGTCGATATCAGGCTGAATTCCAAATGTCTCAAAGACTTGATCGAGCATTTCGCGATGCTGCCCAGTTGATATAAGCACCGTCTTAAGGTCATCAACCTCTCGAAGAGCCTGAACGACTGGCATCGATTTGATGCAATCCGGGCGAGTTCCAACGATAACAGCTACGGTCTTCTTAGCCATGATTCTATTTAAGTTCGCTTGCCGCCATGTCTGGGTTCAACATTCGCTCCACGATGTGGCAGTAAATATGATAAAGGGCTAAGTGTGACTCCTGCACATGCATGGTCTGACTACTTGGCACAACAATCGAATAATCGGACAGTTCAGCCATCTTGCCGCCGGTCCCACCAAGCAATCCAATATTAATCATTCCAATAGCCTTAGCTGCTTCCATGGCTACGATACAGTTCTTCGAACCACCGCTCGTGCTGATCGACAAAAGAATGTCTCCGGGTCGACCAAATGCTTCAACTTGCCGAGAGAATATCTCGTCAAATCCATAGTCGTTCGCTCGAGAAGTAATCGTCGAGGAATCAGTTGTCAATGCAATAGCAGGAAGCGCCTTCCGAGCAAATTTCGTTGACAAGGTTGAGATGAACTCCGCCGCCAAGTGCTGAGCATCAGCCGCACTTCCTCCATTGCCGCAAATCAACAGCTTGCCTCCCTTCGCAAAGCAATCTGCGGTTATTTCTGAAATCTTGATTAAATCTGGAAGGCAATGCTCAATAACGGCCTCCTTCACTTTGATGCTTTCGCGGAGGTGCTCAATTGCGGTTGTATTCCAGGTATTTGGCATCAAAATCACTCGGGGAACTGTTCAAGTATGGCAGAAAGGTCGGCAATGCTGTCGATGATGAAGTCTGGCGAGCAGTCCTTTTCCGCCTCGCTTGTGGCGCCATATCCAGTTCTAACCAAAATTGTCTTCGCCCCTACCGCCAACCCAAGCTCGATATCGCAAGCCTTATCGCCGATTACGATGCTTGTTCCAAGGTCAATATTGAAGTCTTTTGCGGCATCTAGTGCCATTCCTACAGCCGGTTTTCGGTGAGTCGAGGGAAGATCCGGATGATCGGGGCAGAAATAATACTGATCAATCGACGCTCCTCGCGCATTCAAAAGTACTTCGATTCGGTCATTAACGGCGTGGACGGCATCTTCATCGAAAAATCCTCGACCGACTCCCGCCTGGTTCGAAACGCACACGATTCCCCAGCCTCGAGTTCTCGCTTCACTCAGCACTTTAGCCGCGCCAGGTATGAGCTCCACTTCGGTCGGGTCGTGCAAATAGTGCTTTTCAACGATTAGGGTGCCGTCGCGGTCAAGGAGTATGAACTTATTGATCATGATGGGTTTGGATATTAGAGTTGCTTTGGCTACTCAAGAGCCTGAAGTTTAGGATATCTGATCAAAACGCAATAGCCTCAAGGTTTCTTTCCAATACATCAAAAAAAAAGGCTCTTCCTCAAAAAGCACTTTTAATGTGCGAAGTGACAAACTATGTTCATACAGGGGATAAGGTGATAAGGCAAAAATATAGAGACAACAAGAACTAATTAAAAAATTCTCACAAAGTATGTACTTTTATCGTATAGTGTTCTTTATGCGCTGGCTCTCAGGATTGTCCTTGATTGGCTCCCTTCTAATGATCTTGTTTAGCGGGCGAAGTTTGTCCGGAAATACGCGTTATCAATACTCTGCCTTAATACCATGCACGGCGACCCTCGACCCTCTTACGGGCGACGTTGTCTATATAGGTGATTGTGTTGGAGGTACAACTGGGACTACTGCCTCCGGCACAACCGCAACGACTGGAACTACTTCGTCGACGGGAACGACCGCATCAACAGGTACAACTGCTTCAAATGGAACAACCAGTTCTACGGGTGCGACAGCGTCCACGGGTACGACATCCTCAACTGGAACAAGTGCATCTACAGGTACCACCTCAACAACAGGTGTCACAGCATCAACAGGAACATCGGCAGGGCTAACAGGTGGCACAGACGGTGGAGGAACACCACCCGACTTAAACTACAATGGTTCGATTAGTGGTCTCCCGACATATGTCACATGGACAAATAATAATTTTCATGTGAGCGTCAATTTGACTCCAAAGAATGGGTCAGGAGTTCTTGGTTTTCCAACTATTGACCGATTAATTTTGAATTTTCCCGATTCAAAGCAAATCATTATTACGCCGACTGCGGCTGAAAACGGAAATCCGCCAGAAAGACCTATTGAACGCGACGTTAGGTTTTCAACAACTGGATTTTCAAACTCATCTTCAACACAAATCTTTGAGATAAGCCTTCTAGTCGATTTCACTTATGTCACTGCGAGTGGCTCACACAGTTATAAAAACTATCCACTTTCAACAGTTGCCGCTACTCGAAAAGACGTTGGGTATGTCTGGGCCACGGCCCATGACTTCACTCCTAACGGTCCGACCGCTTCCCAAGGGGGGTATTATGCTTCAACTGCCAAATTGTTGGCAGATCGAGGCTTAAATTACTGCAACGCGGTATACCTCAATCAGTTCTTGCCCTCGACCGGTCCTACGACAGCAAATCAGGCAATTGATCAGCGTGTGCAAAATGTAGTTACTGGGATTACAAATGCGACGTTTATTGTCGCCGGTACGCATGGCGCTCAAGCAAGATTGTGGAGTTCCGATGCCCCAGTTGTTGGGGATAATTCACAATGGCATACGGTTTGGTCGAACTCCCTTCATGCTAGTTCGATGTCGGTGCCAAATACCTATGGCACAGTGGCAAGTGCGACCGCTGCAAAAGGAAGTACTCCCGACGTTCACCTAGCCCTACTTTATGCGTGCGAAACGATCAAGGACGGGGACGTGCAGTTGAAAACCGCCTTTCTTCGGAGCCAAAGCACTGATGTTGCTATTGGTGCATTTCCTCTTCTCCTCTATTTTCAGACAGAGCCCGGGGCACCAACGAGTGTCCATACTTCTATCCTATTGAATAGGCTGTTTGAAGGAGATACCCTAAAAATTGCGATTGACAAAGCAAATGCCCAGGCTCCCTTGCTATCGGGTCTTGGAGCTGACAATCCTATGTTGTTAAAAGGCGATGACAATACGACCGCAAAATATGTTTACCTCGATACCAATCAGATTCAATCCGTACCCGACCAAAAAATTTGGTACATCGTCATGAAAGGAGGAATAATTCAATGATTACATCTATTCTCTTACACTTAAGTTCTCAACAGGCGTTCGGAACTCCGCAACTTGATGATTTAGCCTATAAAGCGATTCAAGTATTTTGTCCTACGGCAAAACTAAGCAAGCCGATGGACAAGTACGCAACCAGCCAACCAGGCCCTTTTTCTTCAATCATCTATGATTTTGGTAGATTTGAGGTTGGACTCAGCGGGCGGACTGGAGAAGTGGTAATTGCGGCCGGTATGGGAGACAAAATTGGAACTAAAGTGGTCTCAAGCGATGATGTAGCAGTCGAAACAGCCAAAGGAATCATAAAGGCACTTCGCCCTAGCATATTTTCACAGTTGACCTTTAGCTCGATGGTTTACTCAGGTAGCTACGGAGTCAAAATCGGGCGATCAATTGATGGTATCTCGATTCTTGGCAATGGAGACACTAGATTTGTAACATTTGATCGCGAAAAAGGATACTTGCAAGGTCTAAGACTTCCACCGACAGAAACTGGGATCCATCGAATCGATCGTTGGCTTCCAGAATCAAAAACGTTGCCGAAGGCTGTAAGGTTTGCGTTCGATACCTTTAAAGGACCAACCCAACTTAACTTTGACTCCATCAAGAAAACTTATGTCGGTGAAAACTGGTTTCGAGGCATGCCGAACCTAAATCATCGGGCGTTTACCGATCCAGCCCTAAAGAACTTTTTGTTCCCTGCCTACCTTGTCCGATATGTCGATGCGGATTCCATTCGCCCAACTGACCAGGTTCCAATGCAGTTTATCGATGTCTTTGTCGATGCTGAAAACAACTCAATCTTCGGATACATTATTTATTCCGCGGGTGGCGGACAAGCTGCACCTGCAAAGTCCCTTGATGGTGAAAAGTTTGGTGAAATTAAGGTGGGCACTAAACCAGAAATGGATGCGAATGTGATTCTTAAATTAGTAGGCATGGGTGGCAATCCCGCCGGTGTACCGGCAACCGTTTATAGCGGAACCAAAGCGGTAAATATCCTAGTTGATGTCCAGCATCATTTGGTGTGGAGAGGAAACTCTTCCTATTCAACCAATTCTGAGTTCTGGAAATTATTTTGAAGGATTAAACTACTTGAAACTCCATTCCGAGCCAATCGGCGACTAGCTCGCCGACATGGCTGAGTAATTCGCCCTCAACAACTGTTATTTTGCTTTCACCCTTGTTAAGAGCGCAAACTGGACTATATTCTCGGGCGTGATCGGTCGACACACTGGTTGGATCGTTGCCATGGTCCGCCGTCAAGATCAGTAAGTCGTCACTGGTCATTTGATCTAGGACTGAGCCGAAGACAACATCAAAGTCCTCCAGGCACTTCGCAAACCCAACCGGATCATTTCGGTGCCCAAAGAGCATGTCGGTGTCTTCAAAATTAGCGAAGATGAACCTGGCGTCAGATTGCAGCGCAGTTGCAAGAACCTTGGTGTGTTCCGCATTCGACTGAGTTCGGGCGACAGGTCTGAATCCACGACCATCGAAGAGCTCTGGCACTACGCCAATCCCAAAAACGTCCCCAATATCATCAACCAGGTTATGAATCGGAGTAACAGGAAAGTCCTTTCGCTTCTCAGTCCGCCTAAATCCAGGACTCGCAGAACCATCAAATGGACGCGCAATTACCCTCTGAACATTGTTCGGCTCTTCGCATATCTCCCTGGCTATCCGACAGAAATCATACAACTGCTCAATCGGAATAACATCTTCGTGACAGGCTATCTGAAAAACACTATCCGCACTTGTGTACAAAATGGGGCACCCAGTTCGAATGTGCTCCTCCCCAAGATCTGCGATAATGGCAGTTCCGCTAGCCGCTTTGTTTCCGATGACCTTTCGACCAATTCGAGACTCAAATTCTTGAACCAGTTCCGTTGGAAATCCTTGAGGATAAGTTGGAAAGGCTTTGTGGTTGATGATTCCCATCATTTCCCAGTGTCCAGTAACCGAATCTTTCCCCATCGACTGAGGCAAAACTCGACCATATTGAACATGAAATCCGTCAAGTCCAATTGGGCTGCTAACACCGGCACACCCAAAAAAGCCCGCTCCGATTAGGTGAGGAGCATGAATGCCTCCTACCCTGTTCCATACATTCAAAAGCGTGTTGTCACTTGCATTGTCGTGAAACAGCTCGTGATCCGGTGTCGAACCTGCTCCGCACCCGTCCAAAACAATGACAATTGCTCGCCTCATTCATTTCTCCATGCTTCGTAAAATGCGGCTCGGGCACTTTCCGCCTTTGCGCAGATATCGCCCGATCCAGTTACGTTGAGGTGTCCCATCTTTCGACCGACAATTGCGTCCTTCTTGCCGTACCAATGAAATCTCGCTTCCGGGAATTCTTTTGATACAGTTTCAAGTGCTTTGGAAAAGTCTTTTGCCCCTTCAATGCCAAGGATGTTCGCCATACAAGTATCGGTCCCCGTTTCAACTCGCGTGAACCAACCAAGCACGCTCAGAACATGAGCCTCAAACTGTGACATCCCGCCCCAATCGAGGGTGTAGTGTCCTGTGTTATGGGGTCGAGGCGCAATCTCATTGACCGAAATTCTTCCGCTGGTCTCTAAGAAGAGTTCGACGCCAAACAATCCAACTCCATTGATTGCTTTAACGGCATCAATCGCAATTGCCTGAGCATTTTTGGCTATTTCGGGAGAATTGCATGGATAAACGAGGTCACATACATAGTTCTTTTGGCGGGTGAAGACGGTTGGGAATGTATCGGATTTACCATCGTGCCGAGCCACAACCATGACCGCGATCTCGTCGCTAAATGAAACTAACTCTTCAGCGAGCCACTCACCCGATTCCCAAAGATGTTTGAGCTCGTCGTATTCTGCCTGGGTATTCACGTACCGAGTTCCTTTTCCGTCGTATCCGCCGTAACGAGCTTTCAGAACACACGGGAAACCGAGCAAAGCCGCTTCTTCGGCGGGAACCGCTTTTGGCGAAGGAACTCCGGATCGATCATATGCCTGGCGCTGAAGAAGTTTGTCTTGAACTGTACGAAGGGTATCGATTCCTGGAATTACATTCGACCGCGAAAAACCGGCGATCCGGCAAGCCTCTTCAAGTGTGCCCGCTCGAATAAATTCGTTCTCAAAAGTTACGAATTCGCAATCGTGCATGACCGAAGCAATGTCAGTTGCGTCATGAATTGAGCCAAAAATTGCCGGTCCAACCTGAGCTGCAGGGGAGTTTTCGTCTTTGTCGAGCGAAACAACCGATACTCCCATCCTTTGGGCGGCCATAACCGACATGCGAGCAAGCTGCCCACCTCCCAAAATCCCCAATTTGTACTTCGCCACTAACAATAATGGTGACAGATTAGCGAACAACTTGGCTCGGGTCGTAGCTCAATTGAGTGGCGCAGGCTAAATCCCGCTCACGTATGACGCCAATGAGTTCAGTTTCCGCAACAAAAATGGGCTCTTCAATAAGAAGGTCAGATGCTATTCCAAAGACAGCATCAAACGTTGTGGCATCTGGATTGGTAAAGTTGAGGCTCAGTTGAGTCATATTTCTGCTCTTGAGTTCAAAACCAAGTGCACGAAGTCCGATTAGCTCGGTCCGTCCTCGGTCCCGCTGAAACCGAAGTTCCTTTGCGGTAGCTCGAACTGCCTTAATGTCGTCAGTAGCTAAATTTAAGTTGGCTGCCAACAGAAAGTCTCGAACTCCAACAATAGTCGTTCCGAATTGACGATGCTCAAGGCTCCCAAAATCCGGTAGCTGCTCGGTGTGTCCTACTTGCCCACGCAAGTAGGGCAGTCTATGTTCCATTCCGGGCGACGCTGACTTCTCATAAAGGTGAACCGGAATTTCAAACCGAAACGAGAAATCATCCGCCCACTGGTTTGTAGCTAAAATCAGCTCTCTTTCGGACCCATCAAGCAGAACGAACGGTGCGACATCCAAAGCGCCAACCCTCGGATGAACCCCACGTTGAGACTCCAAATTGATATTCGGCAATAAGTGAATGGCGACCAAATTCATTGCCTCAAACACATCGTCTTGACGTCCCGAAAACGCCGTCACCGTTCTTTGGTGATCAACATCACCTTGAACATAGTGAATTTGGAGGGGTAATCCAGCAAGGATATCCCTGACTCCAAGACACAACTGAGGGTCAAAGAATGACCAATTTGGAACGGCAAGAATTCGGTTCAAAGAGTGACCCACGGTCGAATCTTGTCGAACAAACGATCGCTGACTCCCTTGACTTTCTTGAGGTCTTCAATTTGAGCAAAGGCACCCACGGATAACCGATAGTCCGTAATCTTCTTTGCCAAACTCATACTAATTCCAGGAACAGTATGGAGATCTTCCTCCGAGGCAGAATTAATCGCGATAATCGATCGGAAAGGTTGGCGATCTGCTCCAGCCGGTGATCGACCAGTCCCAACCGGTGATCGACGAGATCGTGGCGAATCGGGTGGAACAAAAGGCGGTACTTTTCTTACCCCCTCATCCAAGGAACCGTCGAGCGTTCCAGAAATGGGCACCGGCTCCACATCTCGACGAGATGTCTTGGATTGAGAGGATTTTGAAACCTTAGTTACGATTGCCGGCACCACAATCTTTGCTTCATCTTTTAGCTTCAAAGCGTAGTTGACTTTGTTTCGATCGGCGGTTGGCTTGAGACCTCCAGCAATCTTGACCAATTCTTCAACCCGTAGACCCTCGGCAATCTCGTAGACCCCGGGCTTCCCGACTTCACCCGTGATATCAACCTTAATCAAATTGATTGGCGTATTTTCTTCGACGGGTGATGCGTCTGTTTCTCGGTCAGGTTTGGCCTCCGGAACCACTTCAGCTGCTTTGGACTTATTTTCGGAGTTCGCCTGCGACTTGCTTGGCTTTTGAGGTGTCGCACCCGTACGAATACGGGCTTGGCCGAAATATCCAATCGATCCAAGCAATACCACTCCCGCGGCTCCTCCTAAAATTTGTCTCCAGTTTGGAGAGTCCATGTAACAGTTATAGCGGTTATAGGCGACCTATTTCTAGTAGGGCATGTCGCCATCCTCTAACACTAACCAAACATTCTTCGGCGCGTAAGGCAAATAGGAACCGTTCTAGGAGCAATGCTCCAACGTGGATAGTCTTTTCTCGCCCTTTTTCCATTCCGACAATTTCGCTCCTTTCTTCGTCCGATTTCGGCATCAAGTCGCCAACTGCGTTGCTAATAAACTCAAAGTCGAGGCAATAGCCGTGGATTCGTTCGGGTTGCCAGGTCGATAACTTTTCTTCGATCGAAACCAAGTTTGTACCGGCCGCACCCAACACAACAACAACCCCAGGATCATTCGGTTGATATGCCGACCCGACGATTTCGTCAATCGCGCCCGATGCCCGTAACACTTGAAGACCATTGCACCGTTCGTCGGTAAAATAATCGGATTTAAGACCTAGGGTCCCAACCGGGTAACTCCGCTTGAAAAGTACTTCCCAACCCGTGGCGACTCGATCGGCAATAACGACTTCTGTGCTTTGCCCTCCCGGATCAATAATCGATATCCTGGGCTGCTCGTCAAACATCGGATCGTTCACCACAGACTCAAAGCCAAGCTGAGCTTCTTGTTCACCGGTAAGAATCTCAATTGGTGTCCCTTGCTTCAAGCCTCGGGCAAGAAACTCATCCGAATTGGTTGCGATCCGTGCCGCCATAGTTGCCGCGGTAAGGCTTGTCGGACACCCAAGCTCCTCCGCCTTCGAGACAAACTTTCGTATCGCGGTCAGGGTCCGATCCATTGCCGCTTCGCTGAGCAAACCTGTGAGCTTAGTGCCTTCACCCAACGCGGTTATCGCCGTATCTTCGAATATTGCGGTCCATCCTGTTTCACTCTTCTCAGCAACCAACAAAAGAACTGAGTTAGAACCAACATCAATGACCGAGCGCCGCATTGTCCAAGAGTGTATCCTTTTGAGGTGGCTAGACTGCTTGGAATTGACATTGGTACCTCCGGATGCAAGGTTATTCTCATCAACGAAACGGGGAAGTTACTGAAGCAAGCGAGCGCAGAGTATCCCCTCCAAACTCCGCAGCCAACTTAAATTTAGCTACTGACGACATTAAGGCAGTTCGAGCTACCGCAAAAGAACTTCGGTTTCAGCGGGACCGAGGACGGACCG
>JAYUOQ010000544.1:0-6262 GCA_043760685.1 Armatimonadota bacterium
ATTCCGATACAATATAGCTTAACCGATGCCAATTTACGAGTATGAGCCGTGTGACCGAGATTGCTTTATCTGTGAAGGCAAGCTTCAGCTCATGCAAAATATTTCCGAAGAAGCACTTAGCTTGTGCCCATTTTGCGGAATGGAGATAAAGAAGATTGTCAGCCGAGCATCGTTCAAACTGCAAAAACATTCTGGAGCCGAAGACGCAGGAAAGAAAGGATTCTCCACCTATAAGAAGTCCGAAAAAGGTGTTTGGGAAAAAGTTGGAGGAGACGGCGCAGACTACTTGGTTGGCTCCAAAGAAGATATTGCTGCGGTTGAGGCTGAGAAACAAAAACCAGCCAAAAAACTAGACCTAGACAAGCCCTAATGATTCTTCAAATCCACACATGATGTTCATGGTGTTTCGAGGCCGCTTCAAATCCCCCGAAACGGTTCCTAGGTGAGGAATATTGGGCAAAGCCTGTTCCTCCGCTTGGAGACATTAATGCTGAGTTCTTGATTGTTGGTTTGGCTCCGGCAGCCCATGGAGCAAATCGTACTGGACGGATGTTTACGGGTGATCGATCGGGAGATTGGCTTTTTCGTGCGCTTCACAAAGCAGGCGTTTGCAACCAGCCACAATCAATTGACATCAATGATGGCTTAGCGTTAAAGAATGCCTTGATCGTGGCAACGTGCCACTGTGCTCCTCCCGACAATAAGCCAACCCCGGAGGAGATTAGGAATTGCAATATTTGGCTATCTTCCGTAATCCGGGCGAAATCTTGGCGAGGGATTCTGTGTCTGGGCGGGATTGCTTGGACGGAAGTTCATCGAGTTTTGGATCAGACACCGCCAAAATTTGGACATGGTGTGACTTCGTCTCATAAAGAAACTCGAATCATCGCAAGCTACCATCCCAGTCAGCAGAACACCTTTACCGGACGATTAACCGAGCCAATGCTCGACAGTGCGATTGAACTCTGGCTTAAGGGTTAGGAATCCACTTTGCGTGTCCATCGATGTAGACAACCGCTCTTCCACCGGGTCCAAGAACAAATCCCAACTCGGTGTTGGCCGGGTCGGTAATAAGGTTCATATCTCCTCCGCGAAACGAATAATTAAAATCATTTAAGAGTTCACGGTTTTTTGTGTAGGGCATGAGTTTGTTTTCCCAGCCTTCTTGTCCCGGTAGAACGTCGTCGTAGTCGGAGGCGTAGATCGCGAAAGCTGTCCCAACTTGTTTGGCTTTACTGAGGAGCTTCTTCTTAATTTCGTCAGTTGCTAGCTTCTCCGCGAGCAACTTATCGATAGGTTTAATTTCCCGAAGAAGGAGAGCTCCCGCGTCCTCGTAAATAACGAAGTCGTATCTCTGTGAGAATTCTGCGTCTCCAGCAGGTCCAAGCCTTGTCGATTTGGGAATGACCGAAGTGCTTGCCAGCTTCTTATCCTGCTTGTCGAGTCTCGAACTATCACTCGTGCTCGTCGTTGGCATATCAGGCTCTTCGTAGATAGATACATAGTTCATGTCTCCACTAGGTCTAGCGACGAAAACTGGACCAGTTGGTTCAGTTGATGAACGAAAAGTCTCCAACTCCATGTCCCGAAAATCGCCATATGTGAGCAAAAACTTTGACCGATTAAGGGTCACCTTGATGTTTTTCGGTGGTTTATTCGGTAGCCGTCCTAAGAAGTAAAGGCTAGTGGCGTCACCGCCGAGAATTCCGATAATTTTTACTTTTGGTTCGACAGGCGCAGTGCGAACCGATCCGTTGGGAAGGAATGAGACCAATGTGTTGTCCTTCGACAATCCGATAAGGCACTTTGCATACTCCGACGATCCAAAATAGATGATTCGTGCATCGAGTGTCTCGATTTGGACGATCGTGCCTGATTTGATGTTCAAAAAGCCCTTTGCGGTTTCAGGTCCACTTGTTTCGAAGTAGATGGATTGCTCGTCGGAAATCAGAATGGAAAAATCTACTTTGTCGGGAAGGTTTATGGGGCGATTCGTTTTGGCGACTCGATCATAGACATACCATTGACCTTTGCCCTGTCTAGGATTGGCAAGCACCGATTCAGGCGTACCAACTGGAACTTGGCGATAAACGATCAACCGTCCACTTGGCGAAATCTGAACATCGAAAGTGTGAGCGCTCGCAATAGTTTGCGCTGGCATCAAAACGAACGCTTGGGTATCGTTGCCAAATAGCCCTTGTCCAAAAGTTACTGCAGCGGCAAAAAGAGCAAGAATGCTTGACAATAATATTTTCATGGGTTTGGTATCCATTTCACATGACCATCACAATACGCGACGGCACGGCCACCAGGACCTAAGATAAAGCCCATTTCTGTCGTCGCCGGACTTTCAATATTGTTCATATTTCCGCCCCTGTACGTGTAATTAAATCGTCGCAGCAGTTCCATATCTTGCGAGTAAGGCAACACTTTGGACTCCCACCCTTCCGCGCCAGGCAAGACGTCGTCGGCATCGCTCGCGAACATAATCAAACTTAACGCTGCTTGCTTAGCGTCGTTGATAGCTTTCTGCTTTGCCGCGACCGCAGCAAGTTGCTTGGCAAGATCAGCATCAATTGGCTGAATGTCCCGGATCAGCAGCGCGCCAGAAGCGAGGTAGGCGATGCTATCATTATTCGGACTAAAGCGGGCGTAGGAGCGAGCCATAGTCAGTTTTGCCTTAGGCGGAATTTCCGGATTTGCAGCCTTAACTTCCACAT
Organism: Armatimonadota bacterium; assembly: GCA_043760685.1. Classification (GTDB taxonomy): domain Bacteria; phylum Armatimonadota; class Fimbriimonadia; order Fimbriimonadales; family Fimbriimonadaceae; genus Fimbriimonas. The sequence goes on from JAYUOQ010000544.1 coordinate 2,721, forward strand.
TGGTTTTCACGTACATCACATCTCCCACCGAGGGGGTCATAAACTTCTCTTCGGGCTGCGACGGTTGCATGTCGGCTTGAATAGCTTCGCGAGTTATCTCGCGAAAGGTTGAAGTTCCGTCTGTGGTTTTATACGTGAGATGACCAAACTTTGCCGGACTTGATTGAATCATCGCCACAAAAGTCATTGATTTAGCATCCGATTTCATTGGTCTAATTACGACCAATTTCTGGGGAACCGAGATGGTGAGCGAAGTTCCATTTGGATTGACGAGAGCTATTGACTGATCGCTGACCTTGACAACCAAGTAAGAAGCGTTCGGTTCTTCACCCATGTATGTAATTGAGGATTGATCAATGTTCGTCTTCGTTACCACACCTGATTTAATGTTGAGAAAGCCTTGAGAATCCTCCTGCCGAGGCCCCGTGAAAAAGATCGATTGTTCGTCGCCGAGAGCAACAACTTCTTGAGTACCGGCTGGAACCGCCAGTTTCAAATTTGACTTCGTATTTCGATCATATCGGTACCAAGAATAAATGTTTTGTATCTTCTGCCCTAACAGATCGTTTACATAATTTGGAATTTCTTGACGACGATAGGTGATGTAACGTCCAGAATGAGAGAATTCGGCTTGGCTAACCACTCCGCTGGAAATCACTTCAGCCGGAGCCAAAATGTAAGCTTGCCTATCGTCACCAAAAATGTCTTGAGCCCTTGCCACCGTACACAAAACGATGCAAACAAGTGCGACCAAATTCTTAAGGATCATCTTGGTGTAATCATATCAAAGATTTGATCACGGTTTTCCTTTTAAGGCATCAGAAATGCCTATTTTTGCGCCAGGCGTCAGTCCGAATTTTGCGGACAGACCCTGTTTGACTTCGATGACATAGAAATAGTCTCCGGTCGGTTTGACGGGAGAATCGTTCATCGGCTCACCTTTTCCAACATTCAAAACCTTTTTGTCTTTTGAAATATAGTCAATGTCCAATGGCAGCAGCGTGTTGTGCATCCAAAATGCATAGTTTCCAGACATTTTTTGAACTTCCGGAAAGACGAAGATCATCCCCTCGTTGTCTTTAACTTCATGGTCCTTTAAGAACATCATTCCTTCCCTGCGCTTATCCTCATCGTCCATAATCCACAACTTGAGGTCCCCACCAGGAGTTTTGATGGTCGTTGTTTCTAAACTATCGGTCTGAAAAATTCGATCTGGATTTTTAACTCCGGCGACGATCGGAGAATTGTTATCGCTGGTGATAGGTTCATTGTTGGGGGCAACCGGCGTCGTACTGGTTCCGGCATTGTTTGACGATGGCTCTGGACTACAGCCGGACATCAATGCGACTAGGACGATGAAAATGATGGAGTGTTTTAACATTGCAAATTAGACCATTGCCGGAACGTAAGTAGTTGATTTTGACTCAAAGGTGTCAATTTGTGAACCAAGCAGCAAAGTTGTGCCGATCAAATCCAGCCCCTCAATCAAGGCGAGCTTGGTTGCTTCGTTAATTTGGAACGTGCAGGAATGCCCGTCAAACATAACCGTTTGGTTTGGTAAATCGACGGTTACAGTTGATCCGGTTGGCAAAGCAGCCAGCAAGGCATGATCACCCGCTTCCAGCTCAATTAACAGCAAACCGCAATTGGAAGAGTTACCGCGAAAGATGTCTGAGAAACCAGGAGAAGTACTTTCTTTACGAGCAATGACACACTGAAAGCCAGCTTGTTGGATTGCCCAAACTGCATGCTCACGAGACGAACCACATCCAAAGTTTGTGCCAACAACTAAAATTGATGCATCCTCCGCTTCGGGTTGATCAAGGACAAAGGAATCACTTCGGACATCGCTGAAAAGCAAATCTCCGTAGCCACTTTTTTCCACCCTGGAAAGGAAGCGCGCGGGAATGATTCGATCAGTATCAACTTGGTCCTCGTTAAGAACCGCGATCTTGCCTGTGTGAGTTGTAAAGCCGGACACACGTTAAGTTTGTCACATCTTCCATGAATTTCAGTTCATAATTCTCTCTGAATGGTTACGCCAACGTTCGACGAGTACCTTAGCCTATCATCGGAGGGTCAAGCCGTTGCGATTTACGAAGATATCCGGGCAGATATCGAGACGCCGGTTAGTGCCTATTGGAAGCTCGCCTATGACCAAACTTACAGCTTCTTACTCGAAAGCGTAACTGGTGGCGAACAACTCGCTCGCTACTCCATTCTCGGGGTCACCCCTAAAAAGGTGATTCGATGTAAAAATGGCAAGGGCCGAATAGTCTCGAGGGGGACAGATAAGCCCTTTCATTTGAAGCCAGAACAAGACCCACTTGATATCCTCAAGGATGAATTGAGCAAACTTTGCCCAATTCCTTTGCCAGGCTTGAAGCACTTTATGGGGGGCGCGGTTGGAATGATGGCCTATGACATTGTCCGTTATTTCGAAAAATTGCCCGATACCTGCAAAGATGACCTAAAGGTCGATGATATGGCAATGATGATAACCAACCACGTGGTGGTTTTCGATCATGTCAAAAACATCATTCGAGTTGTTGTAATTGCCGACGGTAGTCGCGAAAGCTACGAAGACGCAGTCAATGAAATTCAATGGGTTATTGGAAGGCTTTCCCAGCCCCTGCCACCTTTACCAAAAGGGGGAATTCAACCGCCCAAAATGTCGGCAAATCAAACTCAAGAGCAATTTGAAGGCAATGTTCGAACAATGAAGGAGTACCTTCGGCAAGGAGATGGTCAACAAATGGTCCCTTCTCTGCGGTTTCAAGCAGAGCCAGTAACCGATCCACTTTCAATTTATCGAGCTTTAAGGAGTATCAACCCCTCGCCGTACATGTTTTTGCTTCAGTTTGGAGACTTTGAGTTGATTGGAGCATCACCGGAAATCATGGTTTCCCTTCACGACGGCAGTGCCCGAGTTCGCCCAATTGCTGGAACAAGGTGGAGAGGACAATCCGAAGAGGAAGACGACCGATTAGCTGCAGAGTTGTTGGCCGACGAAAAAGAACGAGCTGAGCATATCATGTTAGTAGACCTGGGGCGCAATGACATTGGTCGAGTCGCAAATTATGGTTCCGTGAAGGTTAACGACCTCATGGTTATTGAAAAATATAGTCATGTCATGCACATTGTTAGCGATGTCACCGGCGAACTTCGAGACGAATTTGACGCTTATGACTTGATTAGGGCCACCGTTCCCGCAGGAACCACCAGTGGATCGCCAAAAGTTCACGCAATGGAGATTATCGATCAATTAGAACCGACTCGTCGTGGCGCTTATGCTGGCACGGTCGGAGTAATTGGCTACGACGGCAACATGGACACCTGTATCGCGCTAAGGACAATCTTTAAGCGTGGGAGCCGTGCTTTTGTTCAGGCCGGTTGTGGCGTCGTCTATGACTCCGACCCTACGTCTGAATACATCGAAGCCCAAAACAAGGCGAAAGCCTGCCTTAAAGCGATTGAAGTGGCGAATCACGGCATCTAGTCGGTACCGATTTTGAGTTCATCAAGGAGTCGGGCTAGAACGT
>JAYUOQ010000545.1:0-6261 GCA_043760685.1 Armatimonadota bacterium
AAAGCCTCGGATATTTCAAACCTAAAGCAAGTTGGTACGTCAACCTACCTTTATGGTGGAGACAATGATGACCAATTAGGTGACGTTCCGGTTTACAACGCAGAAACTGAGTCATATGTTTTTGCCGCGCGACTTCAGCCATATACAAAGAACCGCCAGATTTGGAAGAATCCAGGCAGTGCCTATACACCTGGTTCAGTCAACTATGCACTTTTTGATATTCAAAAGGCTCTTTGGGGAACTTCCTACGCAAAAGCTCCAAACGACCCTTGTGTCTTCCTCGGTACAAGTATCTACACTGGAACATACCCAGCAAACCAGCGATGGAAGGACATTTATCCTGAGACCGACTATCAAATGAACCCAATCATGTGGGCATACAAGCAAAATGGTTGTCCAACCGGCGGTGGAACGGGTGGATACTCTCACCCTGGTCCAAATCTCACATCCGGCCCAGGCGGTGGTGATGGACTCAATGGAATAGGTCCTGTTAATGCCGAATTCACAAGCGTCGCTAAAGCAATTATGCTCATCGACGGTCCAACCCATAAGAATTGGGTTTTCGGCGACACTCTTGGACCAACCGTATGGGGACAAAACTATAAAGGAATGTTCACTGAAGGTTCTAACGCAATGTTCTTCGACAGCCACGTCAAGCACATGAAGTGGGGAGCTCTCCATCCAAACGGATTGAGCGAGCAAAATGATGCATGGAAGTGCGCAAATTGCAGCAATACGCCGTATGTCTCACCAGCTAGTGACGCAGGTGCTCTCTGGGTCTTCTGGGGAACTAACTTGGCCAACGCTGGCAATCAGTAATATATCACCACTAACGTCCCTGCCTGCCATTCGGAGGCAGGGATCGCATTTAACGAGGATAAGGAATTCAATCAATAATGTCATTTAATAGAATTAATTTACTTTCGGCGGCCGTAATAGGGTGCTCACTAATTGGGTGCAACGCTGGAATGGCACCAACTGGAGCCTCTCCGGAAGATGTCAAAGTCGCATTTGACAAGCTACCCCTTGAAGAAAGGGTGAAACTGACAAATGGTTCAAGCATGCCGGCTGAAGAGAAAAAGAAGAAAATTGCAGAAATGTACCAAAAAGAAGGTAAGGCACCTCCAGAAGATGGCGGAACTCCCGCAGGTTCAGCGCCTAGTGGTCCTCCAGAGGGTATGGGAATGCCGTCTCAAGGCGGACGTTAACTATTCTTTGGTTCGATAGGCAAAGTTTGTTGTGTGAAGAGCCAGTTAATTTTTCCATTTGAAAAGTTGGAGACTTTGTTTCCAACTTTGTTATTTTCATTGTTGACGCTTCTAGTCAAAAAATATTCTCATCTGAAATCATGAGATATTTGATTTGTAAGCCCATAATATCGTTAGATGTTGTCTTTTTTTGATGCGGACGTTGCGAGTCCTTTAGGGTGCCCCCAAAGTCCGTGGGACATTATCATCACTTCGTTGCTGTTTGCATTCTTTGGGGTCATGATGTTCATTGGCTCCGTACGGTATGAAATGACCTACGATAAAATTGCGACCTGGTGGAAGTGGTCGTTTGCACCACTCGCAATTGCTGCGATTCTCGGTCTTCAAAGAGTGGCGTTTCTGTTCAACTTTGGATATGCCAACACGGTTACGACCCGAAAACTGCAATACTGTCACTGGCTAGCCCTCATCATTCCCCTTCTATGCATTGGCTCAATCATTCTTTACAAGTGGCTCAAACAACGGAATCAAGAACGTCGAGTCTACTAGTTTGCTAGAATAAGGATATGAGCACGACGGCGAACAACGGAGTTCGAGGTCTCACGACCTCAGAAGCACCATTCATTGAAGATGCCAAGGCTGAAGGGCAACTTTACATTCATCAGCCATATGAAGAGTATTCGGAATCTAATCACGATGCGTGGAAGAAGCTTTTTTCAAGGATGTTGCCAAAGTGGGAAAAGTACGCGAATGAGCATTTCCTTAAAGGAATTGAGTCTCTTTGCCTTGATCCAAATCGGGTTCCGCGCATCGAGGACGTCAATAATTTCCTCAACCCGTTAACTGGGTTCAAAGCAAAGCCAGTTGCCGGATATGTGCCGGCTTACGCTTTTTTTGACTGTCTTCGCAATCGAGATTTTCCGACTACGATCACGATTCGTCGCTCAGACAAACTTGACTATCTGCCCGAGCCAGACATTTTTCATGACATCGCCGGTCATGTTCCCATGCACACTGACCGTGCCTTTGCTGACACGCTGGTCCGTTTTGGAGAACTTGCCTCTTTGGCCGCAGAAATTGGTTCAGGAATCAATGACGAGCACGAGAAGCTTCAAAGACTGGAAAGCATTATCAAAGCGATGGCGCGTTTCTTTTGGTTTACGATTGAGTTTGGCCTGATGAAAGGAAAGGATGGCATGAAAGTTTATGGTAGCGGACTGCTTAGTTCGTTCGGGGAAATTTCCCACTGCATCGAATCTCCAAACGTTCAGCGATATCCCATACAGCTTGAGTGGGTCATCAATCAATACATTGAAATTGATCACTATCAACCGCTGTTATTTTGGGTTGATTCGTTCGATCATTTATTTTCTTTAGTTGATGAACTTGAAATTTGGATGAAAGATGGACGACTAAATAACGTTTCTCCGGGAGAACCTGCCGTGAACGAAGACGATCTGAGAAGTTTCTTGATCGCAGGGTCGGTAAACTAGAACCATGCGCGTAGAGATCTTGATGCCCGAGCTTGGTGAGTCCATTCATGAAGGAACAATAAGCAAATGGTTGAAGAACGTTGGCGATACGGTCAAGGAAGACGAGCCGGTCGTTGAGATCATGACTGATAAGGTTAACACCGAACTCCAAGCCCCAGCATCCGGTGTATTGACGGAAATCGCCGTACCAGAAGGTGGCCTAGTAAAGGTTTTTGAAGCCATGGGTTACATCGAGACTTCTGGAGTTGCATCGACTTCAAGTCCAAAAGCTGAGACTCCAAAGTCTGAAGCTCCAATTGAATCTGTTCCACCAACACCTTCGACGCCTCAACCGGTAAGCACATCATCGAACGTAGACGACAAGAAGTGGTATACGCCAGTTGTTAAAGCAATGGCCAAGGAACATGGTCTTAACGATGCCCAATTATCTGGAATCCAAGGATCGGGCGATGGTGGTCGCGTAACCAAAAAGGATATCGAAGGTTTCCTTAGTTCCGGCGGTCCTAAGCCAGCGGCGGCCCAATCCAAAGTTGCGCCAGAAGCAAAACCTGTCGCGCCAACAGTAGCTGGTCCAGATCAAGAAGTCATCCCACTAGTTGGAATGAGAAAGATGATCGCAGACCACATGATCCGGTCGTCACAAGTACCCACCGTCTCAACTGTTACCGAAGTGGATGTAACAAACATGGTTACATTCAGAGACCATAACAAGGATTCGTTCTTAGAAACCTATGGCGTCAAGCTTACTTACACTCCATTCTTTATCAAAGCATTGACTGAGTCGCTTCAAGCTTTCCCCGGGATCAATTCGGCGCTTCAGGCCGATGGCAACATCATCAAGAATAACGCTGTCCACATGGGAATTGCAGTAGCACTTGGTGCGAAAGGTGAAGGCGGACTTATTGTTCCAGTCATTCGTGACTGTCATAAGAAGTCACTTATTGATATTGCAAGGGACCTCGACGCAATTGCCAAAAAAGCCCGGTCAAGTTCTCTTAAACCTGAAGATGTTCAAGGTGGGACCTTTACGTTGACAAACCCTGGAACCTATGGGGCACTATTTGGAACTCCAATGATCAATGCACCACAAGGCGGAATCCTGGGTACATACACCATTAAGAAGACTCCGGTCATCGTCAATGATATGATTGCCATTCGCTCGATTATGCATTTGGTGTTAACATATGATCATCGAATTATCGACGGAATGACCGCCGGTGCCTTCTTAGCCAGCGTAAGGGATAAACTTCAAACGTTTGATTTCTTTAAATAAAACCTTATATTGATCGAGGCAACTTTAGTAATATCTTTTTTGAATGAGAAGAGAACTGCTTATTGTTGGCCTAATCACTTGTTTGATAGGATGTTCGTCTGGTGGCGGAATTCAAACGAAGAGAGTTGCCTTTGTTTTGCCGCAGGGTTGGACCAAAGCAGAAAATGAGGAAGTAGCCTTTGCGGTGCCCACCGGGTGGCGCAAAGGCGCCAATAGCCTTTTCGGAACTACAAATCCATTTGAAGGTGGTGTCCCCAACGATCCATCGGCTCCGCCAATGACTGCGGAAGAAAAGAAAATGGCCGAAGACTTAGGCAAAACATTCAGCGAGATGGATAAAGAAAGTGAACTCGAGAACATGGAAAAGTTGAAAAAGAAAGGCATCATTCTTCAAGCTCTTTCAACCGGAAAGCCAACAATAGGCGAAGAATTGACGCGATATTATGTCAAAAAGAAAAGTCAGAATAGCAATTGGACGTGGTCTGATGTTGACGCGTCCGAGCAGGATTGCTTTTTAAACAAGCAAAAGGCAACCGAAGTAAAGCTTCCGATCGGATTAGCACACAGGATGCAAGCCACGTGGCAACTAGCCGACGGAGCCAACTACACCCAAATCAGTTATTTGGTGCCGAAGGGAAGTGACCTTTATGTGCTAAGGTTTATCACAGTTGAACCACCCGAGACTATTACCAGCATCGAGAAGGAAGTAGCCCAGACTCTGCGAATCAACTAACTGGCAACCAATTCTCGAAGGTGATCGTCTCCAACTTCCTGGACAGTATCAGCAAGCTCAACAAATTTGTTGTAAAGAATCTCAAACCGCTCCGGAGTGAATTCGTATCCTAATTCTTGAAGTCGATGTTTTAAGCCATGCCTTCCTGAACGTGCAGTAAGGATTATTTCACTCTTCAATGCACCAACAAGAGTTGGGTCAATGATTTCGTAAGTTGACCGGTCTTTGAGCACTCCATCTTGGTGAATTCCGCTGCTGTGAGCGTAAGCATTAGCACCTACAATTGCTTTGTTTCGTTGAATCAGCATGCCAGTAAGTTTCGATACCATTTGTGAGGTGGCCAATAACTGAGTCGTATCGATCTTGGTCGCCATATCAAATTTGTCTCGGCGAATATACATTGCCATGACAACTTCCTCAAGAGCAGTGTTTCCAGCTCGCTCACCGATTCCATTTACGGTCACTTCGACCTGTCTGGCACCACCAAGAACTCCGCTAAGAGTGTTTGCGGTTGCCATACCGAGATCGTTATGACAGTGGCAACTTAAGATCGCCTTGTCGATATTCGGCACGTTGTCCATAATGCCCTTCATCAGGTTGAAATACTCGGTTGGATACGTAAAACCGGTCGTATCTGGCACATTAATCACGGTGGCTCCAGCGTTAATGACCGACTCAACTACTTTATAGACATAGTCAAGTTCCGCCCGACCAGAATCTTCCATAAAATATTCAATGTCGTCAGTAAATTGTCGGGCACACTTAACGGCTTTGACACCAGTTTCCAAGGCTTCTTCCTTAGACATCCGGAGCTTATTAACCAGATGATTCTCGCTGACACCAAGTCCAGTGTGGATACGTCTCCGTTCTGCCGGTTGGAGAGCTTCTGCGGCTACTTCGATGTCCTTCTGGCGAGCTCTTGTTAGGCCACAAATCGTGACTCCTTTTAGTTCTTTTGCCAATGTATGGACGCTTTCAAAGTCACCTGGAGAAGAAATAGGGAAGCCAGCCTCAATAATGTCAACGCCAAGCCGAACCAATTGATGACCAATTTCTAGTTTCTCTTCCAATGACAAGCGGACGCCCGGGCTCTGTTCGCCATCGCGAAGGGTCGTATCGAACACAAAAACTCTCGTACTCATTTGCGTATTACTCTAACTAGGATTATACGTCCATCAGGGGTAGACTTCGTATCATATGACTTCGGTAATGGTACATGTCTCAGGTGGTAGCAGTTCTGCAAACGAACCCTGGCTTTGGCAAATTGGAAAAGACTTCAATGTAAAAGTGAATGTAATCAGAGCGAACGTGGATACCGACTTCGGATTTATGGAAATTGAGCTGTCTGGTCCAGTCGAAGACATTCAACGATCGATTGCCTGGCTCATGACGACCGGTCTCCACGTTGAATCCCAACAGCGCGCTGTCGGTGTATGATCGAACTCCCGTACGATAAACCAGAAGACTTTGAACAATTTTGGTTGGATGCCACTGCGGAAGCGATGGATTATCCCCTCAAAGTTTCAAATTTCCGTGTTTTGCCAAACCAGGCAT
>JAYUOQ010000546.1:0-2484 GCA_043760685.1 Armatimonadota bacterium
AGGGAATAGGTAATTTCTCGCAAAGCCATCGGCTACGACAACAACGGTTCCGGCTTTGCCGACTTTTGGTACAGTTTGATTCAGGATTACCTTCATCTAATAAATCTTCTCCAGCGGTGTTCACCCAGCTTAGTGTTTGATTCCAAACCCAATACTTGGTGCGTTGTCCCTAAAGATCCGATCCATTCCTAAGAAGAATGACGTATCCTTTCCGAAACTATATCGGAGTCGAGCATTGAATGTTGGATTGTTCAAACTGAACACATCCGCACGAAGCGATGCCTTGGGACTGAAGGAATAATCTACCCCAAAACTTGGCTTAGATGCAAATATCCCGTACCTCAATTGCATTTTTGGGTCAATTTGTTTTCCGACTTGCGCGATGAGTTTGTTGCCTTCGAAGGCATTATAGAGACCAACTTGAATGCTGTCCCCACTTGCTTCCGGAAAAACCAAGGTGAAATCTGATCGGGTAAAGCTCGGTTTTGACTCCTGAATAATGTCAAGGTGAGTTTCAAACTTTGGTCCCGTAATCTTGTTTCCGGCCAATGTATTCGAAACTTTTTTGACCGCACCTTTGACGTCGTCTGCCATATCCGAGAACTTGGCAACCAGGTCGTTGACCTTGGTCAACAAATCACTAACCTTGGCGGTGATCGCTGGACCGTCCTTTGCCATCTTATCAACGCTCAGGGCGATAGATTCTCCGTTTGCCGCCATCTTGACGCCACTATCGGTCATTGTTTTGAGGTTGGAGGCTGAACCTTTGATTGCGGCTTGCATTTCCGGATCGCTGACAATCTTCGTCAACTCCGCGATCATCTTATTGCCCTTATCCGAGGCATCTCGAATATTGATCAAAGTTGCCTTAAGGTCTTTCTGCATTCCGCCGCCCTTTGTGGCAGTAAGCAATTCGTTGGTAAGGCCCTTTACGTTGGACATCGTTGCCGATGCATCTTTCAAAGTCTGGACTAAAGTGCCCTGATTGTTCGTCATGAGCGAGTTCATCGACCCGGCGGTCTTACCAAACTCTTCCATAGTTCGGTTTGTGGTAACCAAGAGGTCCTTGAGCCCATTAACCATGGTTTTGTCTTCCATGATCTTTCGGAATGCTGCCATTGTTTTGGTTAGTTCTTCGATCGCTTCTTTACCGTTCGGCAAAATGTTATCAAGAGCTCCTTGTCGAATTCCAATCAATTCCCCTCCTGGCTCTAAGTTGCCCTGGGGTTGGGCAGGTGGCACGACCAAAACAACGTTTTCACCTATTCCCGTGAGGCTCGCCGGCAATTGAACTTGTGATCCTTTAGGGATACTGACGGTTGGCTTTACAGCCAAAACCATTTGCGCTTCGGTTGCGGACACCAGTTTGATGTCGCTAACCGTGCCGATATTGACCCCCGCCATGAGAATTCTGGTTCCAGAATTTACTCCACCCGCATCATGAAACTTTGCGTAATAGGTGACAGGCTTTGGCGCGAGGAGGCTCTTGCCGATCATCGCGTACGCCATGTAGAGCATTGCGAAGAATGCTACGACTAAGACCCCAACTTTTCCAGCGTTTTGCATACCTTACTAAGTGTAGACGCTTATCCTGGCAATTTTGCTTGCAGTAAGTTCCCTATGGGGCGCCGGCAACGTACAGATCGGGGTATTCGCCGGGCTCGTCTACCAGTTCTAAATCAACCGGTGATTCAAGAATCTTTGTCCAGAATTCTTCGAACTCGGCATCATCTCGAATAATATGATCATAGCTCTCATCGTAAAACGGCGGCCACTTCTCGCCAGTTTTCTTAATGATGTCCTTCCCGGCTCGTTTTTTTGCTTTTTCAACGATGTCGCTCAGTTCGTTCCCTTCTGTTACGCGAAAGATGAGTTCGGTTTGGGCGGGCAATACGCATGCAATGACTAAGTCCCATGCCTTGCCATCTGGTTTTTTGAGATTATAGAGGAGGCGATTTCGTTCAATTTCATTCAGATCCCGCTTGTGGCGAAAAGTGACGTAATAAGAAACATTATCTGCCCGCCAATGAGGAAGGCGACCTCGCCAAATCGAAAAATTATCCCAATTTCGGGTGGCCATGAATTAGTCGAGTGCTGCGTCGCCCCTTTCACCGGTTCTAATTCGGATCGCTTCTTGAACTTCGGAAACGAATATTTTGCCATCACCGATCTCGCCTGAATTTGCCGAATTAATAATTGCTTGAAGGGCAATATCCAGCTTAGAGTCAGCCACAACAACTTCGATTTTCAGCTTAGGTAGCAAAGCCGGTGCCTTTTTGCTAGGTCCTCCGGGGTTACCCATTTGTCGTCCATAGCCCCTCACCGTCGTAACACTTAATCCTTGAACGCCTTCGTCAAACAAGGCTTGCTGTACCATTTCTAGCTTCCCAACTTGAATATATGCTTCTATTCGCTTCACGTTATTCCTAAATTACTTTGAATTAGACGAACCAAAAGCCGGTTTTGATGCGTCTTCTCCTTTGT
>JAYUOQ010000547.1:0-18026 GCA_043760685.1 Armatimonadota bacterium
CCAAATTACCTACAATTAGACGATTCAAAACCCTCATTTGATGCGTCTTCTCATTTGTGAGCGAAATTGCGTCCCGGCGCTCCCTCCTTGTTAGTATCATCCTTGCCATCGGAATCCTTATCGTAGGATTTGCTTCGGGACTATGGCATTGGTTGGCAATTCCCGTCGCCCTTGGAGTAGTCGGGCTCGGTAGCATCTACCAACGTGAGCTGGAATCAATTGAAGCCGATCTTGCCCGAAAGACAGACCAAAACGATACTTTTGCGGAGATTGCCCGAACTCAAAAGTCTGCGGTTGATGCCTTTGCCGACGGATTGGATGTCGGAATCTTTGTCTGCGACAGTCGCGCTCAAATTGCTTACGCAAATAGATTTGCGCAAATATTGTTCGGATTTGAAAATCCGTTGGGACGTTCCCTCCTAGCCGTAACCCTATCGGTTGAACTCGAACACCTCGCACTTACCGCCAGCGATGAGAAGCGGGTGATTGAAACGGAAATTACGTTTAGCTTCCCAAAAGAGAGAATTTGTTTGGCGCGTGCCTGGACCACCGATGATCCTCCCGAGCGAGTATATCTATCCCTCGTTGATATAACCGAGCTACGGCGAATGGAGAGGGTCAGAAAGGACTTTGTTGCAAATGTTAGTCACGAGTTGAGAACTCCTATGACAGTCATCAGGGTCTACGCCGAAACCATGATTGATGAAGATAGTAAGGCTCTGAGAGCCAAGTATCTTCCTCGAATCATTACCGAAGTTGATCGACTCACCAGCATCACTCATGATCTCCTCGTGCTGAGTACCGCTGAATCGGGACCAATAAGAAAAGGTCCTTGTGAACTTGGTGGCATTGTTCGCTATACGCTGAACCTTCTGGCACCCCAAGCCGAAGAGAAGGGTCTGAAGCTAACCTATGAGGGTCCTGAAGACCTTGATATTGAGGCAAATGCCTCTCAAATGACACAGGTTATCGTTAATCTCGTCGAAAACGCTCTCAAATACACGAACGAAGGCGGAGTGGACTTCCGCTTGGAGGACCAAGGAGAGTTTGTTCGATTTGACGTAACGGACACCGGAATCGGCATCCCCGAAGACCACTTACCAAGACTATTTGAACGGTTCTACCGGGTCGACAAGGCACGAAGTCGTGCAAGCGGTGGCACCGGGTTAGGACTTAGCATTGTCAAGCATATTGTCGAAGCACATGGTGGATCGATCCATGTTGACAGTGCCCAAAATCGCGGTACGACGTTTAGTGTCGTACTTCCAAAGGGTGACTCTACTTCGATGTCGGTTGGATAACCGCGTCGCTTACCACTCCGGTGTTGCTGAACGTAACCGCGGCAATCGGCCCTTTGGCTGACTGAGCGAAACTAATTTGATCGCCAGATCGATAGGACTTCCAGGTTCCCCAATTAATATTTTCCGGAGTCTCTTCGCCATTTGGATTCTTGAGGGTTCCGTAGCAAATTGCCATGAATTGATCCCCTTTGGAAACCTCAAAAGCAAATCCGCCCGATCTTACAATTCTTGGAGACCTTGGCTTCTTGTCACCCAACCACGGGGACTCCGGCACAAATGCTTCAGTTGCATACAAACCATTCTTCAACGATGTCGCAATGTTTTGGTTATTGTTTGCGAGAGCTTTGTAGCTAAAGTGAATGTTGCCTTCGGTTGGTTGCCCTTTCCTCGAAGCAACTACTTGGTCGTTGATTTCCGCCAACTTGTAGTTTCCTTCCTTCGGATCCAAACGGCTTGTATATAGACCCGCCCAAACGTGACGGTTCATTTTATTGGTCTTAACCCAGTAGTTCAAAAGCGGCTTAAATGGTTGTCCTGGCGAACTTATTGCCCAGTAAAGCTGGGGTGCATAGTAGTCGCACCAGCCTTTTTCAAGCCATTTTTGCGCGTCGGCATACAGCTCGTCATATTGGTCAATTCCGGCTTTAATTCCTGCCGGAACTCCGGGGCGGGCGATACCGAACGGGCTGATGCCGAACTTCACCCATTTCTTCTCTCGCTTGATGCCCTTGTATAAGTTCTCGATAAAGTCGTCGCAGTTCTTCCGTCGCCAATCACCTCGACTCAGATTTCCTCCGCCTTTGACGTACCTTGTCCAGCTTGGGCCATCAGGAAAGTCAACTTTCTGCTTATTTCCATCATTTACGGGGTACGGATAGAAGTAATCGTCGAGATGAACCCCGTCGATATCATATCGCTTGACAACGTCGAGAATGACTTCCTGGGAATGTTGCTGAACTATCTTTTCTCCCGGATCCATCCATTTGTATTTATCGTATGTTTTGACTGCTTCTGGGTTCGTACTACAAATATGAGAGTCGCACCAGGCACCAAGTTGGGAAGGGTGATTGGCCCGGTAAGGGTTAAACCAGCAGTGGAGCTCGATTCCTCTTGCGTGGGCTTCTTTAACCGCAAACTCGAGCGGATCCCATTCTGGGTTTGGTGCTCGACCCTGTCGACCGGTCAAGTATTCGCTCCAAGGTTCAAGCTTGGACTTGTATAGAGCATCGCCGCTTGGTCGTATCTGAAATACGAGAGCATTGAGGCGAAGCGCCTTCGCATTTTCGATGATTCTAAGCAATTCCGCCTGCTGCTGTGTACTTGACAGGTCACGCTTTGACGGCCAGTCAATGTTGGCAACGGTAGCAACCCAAGCTCCCCGAAATTCCCGGGGAATCTCGGGAAGTGATTCAATTAAGTTCTGGTTGGCTATCATGATCGTTGCAAACAGGAGAGTCATCAACTCTATTGTACGGTAAATTCTTGGAAGTGGGTTCTGACAAGAAAATTCAAATTGGCGAGATGTCGACAACTCTCACATGGTTAATGACGCCGATCGGGTTACTCATCGATGAGGCAACAATTAGTGGTGGACCACTAGATATCCAGATCAACGACTTAGAAAAAAGCCACGGCGACATGAAGTTCGAGGCGATCATCAAGAACAAGTCGCTAGCCGTGTTCCTGGAAAAACTTCAACCCGGAGGCTTGCACAGCTTTGTCGTCAACGTTCAACCTGACGGCATCCATATTGATGCGGTTAAAACTGTTTTGGTGCCGATTCCCGCTACTGCGCACGCCATTCTCAAGCTAAACGGAGAAGAATCGGTATCCGTTGAGCTTTTGTCCGCCGAAGCATTTGGTGCTGCCCTGAAGAACATGGTTGCCAATCAGATCGAGCAACTCAACCCAATCGTGAAGACGGACATGTTCCCCTTCCCAGTTCAATTCAAAGATATCATTCACGAAGAGGGACAAGTCCGACTAGTCGGGGAAGCCCAACTTTCTGAAACGAACGAAGAGTAGACATGGTGCAACTGATAAGGCTTTATTGAGAGCCATTTCGGCTCAATGTGAAAACATTGCCAGCCCCTCCCAAGGTAAAATAAACGTCTTGCCTTGTTGGCATTCTCGTGCGGGAGTGGCGAAATTGGTAGACGCACTGGATTTAGGTTCCAGCGGTTAATAGCTGTGAGAGTTCGAGTCTCTCCTCCCGCACCACTCCTTATTCGGACACCGATTTCTCGGTAGCCTCTTTCGCTTCAATCTTGACCTTCAACCCGTCCGGGAACTTTACTTCGTCACCCGGACGAATTTTTCTTCCTCGACGGTTCTCGGGTTCACCGTTGACGATTGGCGTGAACTCGGCGAGGTACTGCTTAGCCAACGCGCCAGATGCGATCGTGTCAGTCAGCTTGAGCAATTGCCCAAGAGTGATGTATTCGGTGTGGATCGGAACGGTTCGCATGGTTCTATTATGGTTGAGGCGGCACCTGTATTGCCCTCACCCCCTTAATCCCCCTCTGGATGCTCTGCATCTCTCATCAAGGCATGGGCGAGGGGGAAGACTATTTAATCCGATCATACGGCGAGAAGCCATTTGTTCGAGTGATAACCGGCGTAAAGATACGAATTGATTTTGGCGGAACGGTCACGGACATCGTCCCAACCTTTTGCAAGATCTTCTCACCAGAAATTTGGTCTTCAATCTCCTGCCAACTCATCAGGTTTCCGATTCGGTGGGCAAAGGTTTCGGTTACTTTCTTTGGAGTCGGATTGACCACAACGATCACGTTTTCCCTCAGCTTTCCGGTGGTTCGCGTAAATGCGATTAATTTGTCGGTTTGCAAAGCCTGAAAGTCACCATATTTGAGCGAAGGGTGAGTCTTTCTGAACCCAATTAACTTCTTGACCCAACCCAATGTCTCGTTTTCGGGAGTAACTAGGTCCCACCGCATCGGTGCCCGGTTCGCTGGGTCATCTCCACCGGTCATCCCAAGTTCGGTACCGTAATAAATGTTTGGGCAGCCAGGTAGCGTAAACAACAGCGCAAGAGCCAGTTTTCGATCTTCCATATCTGGTAATTCGGTTGCCAGACGTTTCATGTCATGATTGTCAGCGATCAGCCAAGATTTGAGGACATGGTCAATCCCGGCGTCCTGTACATAGTTGTTAAGCATTGCTCCAACCCGACCACCACTGATATTTCCCCTGAGGGCTTCAGCGCAGATACTTGGTGCAAACAGATTGTATTGTCCATCAACATTCGGAAACCACCCAGCCGGATAGCCAAGCATTTCGCCAACGACAAGACTTCCCTTCTTGGTTTTATGGGCGTGTTTGGTCAAATCCCCAAGAAACTCGGGACCAATCTCGTAAGCAACATCCAGCCTCCACCCGTCGATACCTAATTTCAAATATTGCTGAACTACGGAATCGGATCCGGTCCAAAGGTACTTCCTTAATCCAGCATCCTCAAGGTGGTTGACTGGCATATTCGTACCTCCAAGCCAACCTTTGTAACCTGCTTTGTACTTCTTATCGATAAAGAACCAATTACGATAAGGACTCTTCTCTGACTTCAGGGCAGAATCTAAATGAGGATTCCGCCTACCCATATGGTTAAAAACTCCATCGAGAACGATTTTCATTCCTGCCTTATGAGACTTCGAAATGAGGCTTGACAGATCTTTCATCGTTCCAAAAGAAGGATCGATCTTTAAGTAGTCCGTCGCGTCGTATTTATGATTGGTAAATGCCTCGTGGACAGGATTGAGATACACGATATCGGCACCGAGGTTTTTAATATAGCCAAGCTTTGACTCTACACCCGGTAAGTCCCCGCCCCAAAAGTCGAGTTCATGAGTCCAAACTCCAACTTTCGGATCGAACTTGCCGCCCTTTGGCAACTCGTCCCATTGTTTATATGTACGGGGCGATCCAAAGTACTTTGCCTTGCTTGCAAAGTTTGCTGGAGGGACAAATCGATCAACAAAGACCTGATAGATGACAGCGCCATTTCGCCAGTCTTTGGCGCGGCTTTCGATACTCGAAATAGACATAGTCAAAGCAACGATCGGGACGACCATCGAACTGACGTTACCCAGACAATAGCCTTCGTTACACCGTTTTTCCCGTGAATCAAGATTCTCAACAAAAAAGCCCCTCTTGAACTCAAGAGGGGCTTTTCAAACTAAGTTAATTTAGTGAGAAACTGCTCGTGGCAATGCCTTTGCTTCGGCAACCCACTTTTCGACTTCTGCTTCGGAAGGAACTCGGTTAGCCAGGTTCTTCTCGGCATTAACTTCTTCCATCTTCTTAGCCAAATTGGCGGCATTACGGGTTGCCAATTCAACAACAGTATCGACTCCAGCAGCTTCTAATAGTTCTGAGAATTGACCAGCGACGCCGTGAATTCTGAACAAATCAGCGTGGTTGACCCACTTCAAAATGTGTGCGTGAGCAAGACCGGTTTCTTCTTCAATCTTTGCTCGTCCAGCGGCAGTACCGCCCTGCTCCAAAAGTGCTTCAACGGTTTTGATACCGGCAGCTTCAAGCTTTGTGGCGTAGCCTTCGCCAATTCCTTCAATATCTCGAATGTTAGACATGTTTCTCCAGTTGTCACAGATCCATGTCTGCAACCTGCCTATATATTAGCTTCAAAGGCTATCCTCTGAAAAGACCTAGGGACTTTTTTTGTTGGAAACGAGCCCCTTAATTTCGACGGAATTCTTTCCCCCTTCCACTGATTTCACGGAAATCATAACCTGAGCCCCGGATTTTGTAGCTCCAATTGGCAATGACGGATTCTTAACATCCATTCCTTCTGTTTTGTAAAACTTGGCAATCGTGTCAATCGTATCCGAAGTGGTGAATGCAATCACACTCTTGGTAACTCCGTCTCCATGTGTAAATTTTTCACCCGAAGCCGATTCCGAACCTGGATACGCCTTTAATCCCGATGCCTCGGTAAATTCCTTCATCGTAGTGCGACCAATTTTCTCGGCAGCAGGTCTAACGTAGGTTGCTGAATCCACCTTGTTGGTGGCAGGTGCATTTTGCTCAACCTGGTTACCGCAGCCAACCATAACTAACAAAACCAAACTAGGAATCACAAGACGGGTCATGTCTTCAGTATATCTTTTGCGGTACCTTTCTCTCATGCCGCTCGGAGTCGCGATGGAACGCGAAATTCGTCAACAGCCACAAGTCTTGGCTGACAATGCACCAAATTATCTTGCTGAACTACGCGAGTTCTTCACTGAGCAACGAGATTATGATATGGTCCTCCTTGCTGCACGAGGTTCGAGCGACAATGCTGCCCTTTATGCCCGTTATCTTATCGAGATTCACCTCGGAATTCCGGTTTCTCTAGCCGCTCCGAGCGTCATCACCCGCTACAAAAGCAATATCAAATACCGTCGTTGCCTGGCTATTGGCATTTCTCAAAGTGGTGCTGCGCCGGACGTTGCCGAAGTCCTGGGATACATGAAGGATCAGGGGCATGTTACTTTGGCAATCACCAATACGCCAAACTCACGCCTAACCACGGTTGCGACAAAGACGCTCTTGCTCAATTGTGAAAAAGAAGAATCGGTAGCCGCGACCAAAACCTACACTTCAACCCTGTTAGCCCTTTATCAATTGGTTCGTGCAATGGGTGGCTCGCTACCAGAACCGACGTTGCCTGACAATAATTGGATCGAAGCAAGCCACGATATCGCTCAAGGCTTTTCTGGGCCGCTTAACCGTTGCAACCCAATCTTTGCTATTGCGCGTGGATACGGCTTCTGTACGGCGCTAGAAACGGCACTAAAGCTTATGGAATGTGCGCTCGTGCCGTGCAAAGCGTACAGTGCAGCCGACTTCGAACACGGCCCGAAGGCTCTTGCTGGTCACGGTAGTGCCGCGATATCTTATTTCGGAGCACTGCCTGGTCTTCGCGATCAAGGATGTGAGATATTGGAAGTTGACCGACCTTTGCCAAAGAATGAAGAATTAGAACCAATTTTTCCGATCTGGGACATCATCGTCGGACAGTGGCTTGCCTTGCATGTGGCGAGATCGAGAGGACTCGACCCCGATAAAGCAAGACACTTGAGCAAAGTAACTGAGACGTTGTAAGTAGCTTTCGGTTTCAGCTTTTGGCTTCCAGAAAGATGTTGGTACTTGTTTTTTGCCGTATCTTCACTTACAAAAATGGGGAAGCACAACCGCACTTCCCCACCTGATCACTGAGCCCTGCTCTTTGAACTCTATTTTACGCCGGTACTTCTTCGCCTTTCTTACCGCGCTTTTTGGTGCCGGTGCCTTGCTCGACTCCAATTGCGCCTTCGGTAAACAGTGCCTTCACTTTAATTCGTCGGCTTAGATCTCCGTCAGAAATGGTATTCCAGTTCGCGCGGTCGAGTGCCCACTGCCAGCCAATGTCCTGGGTTCCATAAAGGAACTCGACTCCGCCTTGGAGAACATCGGAAAGCATTGTCTTAAGATCTTCTCGGCTGTTCAAAATTGCTTCACCGGCGGCGATGTTTGGTGCCAAACCAATGTTAACCATGACTGGCTCTTCTTCGGGAGCAAGAGCTTGGGCAGCCTTTGAAAGTTTCTTAGGAGCGTTCTCTTCGATTACCTGATTGATCGACTGTAGATGAGCCGACATCGACAACATCAACTTTTGATTATCTTCGGGCCATAGGAAATACTCACCTTCATATACGGCTTTGGCATGACGACCGGTCAAGCTCAAAGCAGAGGCAACGAGCGCAGCATCAGCGGCCAACATTTTGGGATACGCCTTGCGCATTTGATCAACAGAGGATTCAAGTTTGGTGAGATTACACGTAATCAATCTAGGGGGACTCCTATCGGCGCAGAAGGATTCTGAGCCATAATTCGGCTTAGTTTACCTGGTACGGTATTAAGGATTCATATGAAAGCGTTAACACTTGGAATGGTCGCAGCTTCACTAGCTGTGCTTCTTACCGGTTGTACTGGTGGCGCATCCAACACGGATAGCACCAGTTCGGCAACCTCATCGGCAACCAATACAGATTCAAATTCAGCTGGAAAGAAGCTGAAAGTCGCCATGGTTTTTGATAGCGGCGGAAAAGGCGATAAGTCCTTCAATGACTCCGCATTTGCCGGTTTAGAGCGAGCTCAAAAAGAACTTGGGGTTGAGATCAGAACCGTCGATAGCAAGAGTGAAAAGGACTATGAGACCAATATTGAGACCCTTTCGGGCGAAGGATTCGACGTAGTCATTGCCGTTGGCATTACCCAAATGAACGCCTTGAATGCGGTTGCGCCAAAGCACCCAAATACAAAATACGCGATCATCGATGCTCCCGTAAATCTTCCAAACGTTCGCGCTCTGTTGTTTAGCGAAGAGCAAGGAAGTTACTTGGCAGGATACGTTGCCGGCGCAACCACCAAGACCGGAAAGATCGGATTTGTCGGTGGAAAGAAAATTGACCTCATTCTCAAATTTGAAGCCGGATACAAGGCTGGTGCGTTGGCAGCAAACCCGAAAGTCATCGTTATGCCGGGCAAGTACACCGAGAGCTGGGACGATACTCAGGCCGGAAAAGAGAACGCCAAGGTGCTGTTTAACGACGGTGCCGATATCGTCTACCATGCAGCAGGACGTTGTGGCGTAGGCGTTATTGAGGCCGCCAAGGAAGCCAAAAAGTTTGCCATTGGCGTGGACAGCGACCAAGACGACGTCGCTCCAGGATTCGTTTTGACTTCCATGATCAAGCGATGCGACGAAGCCGTATTCCAATCAATCAAAGATATTCAAGATGGCACGTTTAAGGCTGAAATGAAAGTCTATGACCTCAAATCGAAAGGTGTCGGCTTAAGCGAAATGAAGAACACCAAGGACATCGTTGGTGCCGCGACAATCGCCAAGATCGCCGAAGTCACTCAGCAAATCATCGACGGCAAAATCGTCGTCCCGACAAAGCTGTAAGGCTAAAATTCAAAAGCCCCGATGCCTAACGACATCGGGGCTTTTTTGTGGACCAATCTTAGCCGCCAGCGAGTTTTGCCGCCGCTTCGATATACCGAGTAGCACCTGGCTCCGAATTATTCCACTTCGGCTTATCCGCTGCGTTGGCAATCTCCAAAGTAGTCGCCGCAGAAAGCTTCACGATTTTAGCCATATTCTCGTAATCTAGCTTATCGGCATGATCCGAGACCTTGTGGTAATCAGGATACACGAACGCAGTACACAACGTATGGGCCGGAATTCCGAACCGAGCAAAACTGACGTTGTCGCTTCGTCCAAAGAACGATGCGGAAGACGTCGGATGCCCTGAAACCTCGGTGCCCATCTTCTTGCCGATCGCGGCAAAAGTGGTTCCAATCGAACTAAAATTGAATCCCGTTAACGATCCGGCATTAACTCTCGGACCTTCGAGATCATCGGTACGACCGATCTGCTCCAAGTTAATATTGGCAACCGTGTCTTTGAGCGGAAAGATTGGATGCATGACGTAGTAATTCGAGCCAACTAGTCCTCGTTCCTCGCCGAACCAGGCAATAAGAACAATGGTTCTCTTTGGTTTCTGTTCCGCGAGGGCTCGGCCAATTCCCATAACTCCAGCGGTTCCACTGCCATCATCGTTTGCACCGTTGAAAATTCGATCCGCATTCGCGTTGGCATCGGTGAGTTTTTGTTCTCCGAGATGATCATAGTGACCAGAGACGATAATGTATTGCTTAGAAAGAACGGGATCAGTGCCGGGAATGATGCCAATGACATTTCGGACCGATGGACCCATCTCTATCTGATCTGACTTCTTGCCCCTCACCCATTCTGCTAGCTGAAAGTAAGAATCGCCATTGCCCGGTTTCACGCCAGATTTCTTGAATTCGGCGGCGATAAAGTCGGCCGCCATATCGAGACCAGGTGACGGTGTCCCTCTTCCCTTCAACTCATCGGAAGCTAAGAAAGCTACCATTCGCCTGAGATCGGCGGGCTCTACTTTATCGAGATAGGATGTTCCGAAAGCGAGTGCGAGTCCAATTGAAATCATTTGTCTATCTTAACCCCATCACGCAAGACTGTGAGGGTCGTTTTAAGGGATCTCTTCAAAGTTTTTCCAGTTTTTATGTTGGTTACTTCAGTCTCGCCGGCCGTCTCGACCACTACTTTGTCGAACAGCCTCTTTACCAAGTTGAAAGTGGCTTTTCCCTTGCCAGTAAGCACGGTTTTAGTTTTCGTCTTAGCCAACGCTTCACTAGTGGGATTGCCGTACGCATCTTCAAAACCATTCGAATCCTGATTGATCTCAATATCAAAAGCCTCAGTCGTTTCGTTTTGTACTGTCGGCGTCACCTTGTACTTCATTGGTGCACCATTAAAGCTGCGGGTGAACTCATACGGCTTCCTGGCGTCGACGGCATTAACATTGATCACAAGAGGAACATAGCTAATTTCCGGCAAGCGCCGTGAGTCTAATCCCGGAAGCTTGACCGGCATACTCACATCCGGGGCATCGTTTTCCATGACTACTCCATTTGTCTCAATAATTGCTTTTGCCCTTGGAAAAAACTGTCCAATATTGTTCTTATTGAGGGGCAAAGCTGAGCCAAATGCGACCGCTTTTAGCTCAATGATTTCCGAATCAACGGTTTGGAGGTCGGACTTCTTCGATTCGGCACCGAGAGCTCGAACAACCATGTCGACGTCGGTCTTGCCAACTTTTCCTCCGAACAAAGGAATAAAGCCATCAAATTCGATTTTTACGTTGAATTTAACTTCGCTTCCTACTGGGAAGTCATAGCCGAGTTTTGAGTTGAAATGGATGAAATGAAAGGCAGTTATCAGGGCAATCACGAGGCTTCCTCTCTATGCCTCAACGGTTTTTCGGGAAGGTTAAGTTCCACAGTCACCTGATTTGTGACTTTCAGCAGCCGGTCCAGCAAAACTTTCACACAGCCAGCAACCGGAAACGCGAGAATCATGCCGGGAAGGCCAAACAGGGCGCCTCCGCAAAAGATGACGAACATGGAAACAATCGGATCAAGCCCGACCGCTTGCCCAACAAATTTAGGATAAACGACGCTATCAAAAATGAAGTGACAGACCACGTAGATCAGGACCAAAATGCCTGCATAGGCCCAGGATGAAGAGAAGTGAATCCCTAGCCAAGCTGCCTTGCCACTCAGGCCGGTTACGAAAAACAACGTCGTCGCGCTAATCATGACGCTGAGGTACGGAATCAAATAGATCATTCCGAACATGCATCCCAGGAGAAGACCATAGGGCGCTCCAAGCACGGAGAAGAGAATCGCCATGAACGCCATGTAACCAAACACAGCGATAGAAACCCCACGAAGATAGTTGCTAAACACGTCGCCAATATCGTCGGCCAAATCAACCGAAGAAGTCCGCAATTGAGGCGGAATGAAGTTCAACAGCTTCTTCTTAAACACGTCGGTATTCGGCAAAATGAACCATACCAAGAGGGGGACGAAAATCAGGGTAAATGCTTGCGATACAAACCCGGTCGCAATTCCCAGGGACCCCTTCAACACGTTTTGGATCGTCAGCTTGATTTGATCTCGTTGAGGCTCAATATATTGCCCAATGATTTCTCGCTTCGAACCTGGCAAGTTAAAGCGAATTAAAACATCGGAGTTACTCTGCAAAAATTCGTCAACTGGGTCTTTCTTCTCCGCCTGCTTAATCCGATTGATGGGATTCCCGCGCAAAAAGAAATTGTCGAGTGGATTAGGCTTGGCTAGGCTGGTAACCAGTTGTTCCCCTCGATCCTTGAGCCCACCAACCTGGTTGGTGATAATTGGAGCCAAGGCAAGCATGCCAACAAACAAGATTCCGAAGAAAAGGAGCATCGGAACCAATGCTGCCGCAGCGGAACCCCATCCTTTGCCTTTCAACCAACGAAACGCTGGTCCAAGTAAGGCACTGATCAGGATGGCAATAATGAACGGGAGGAGAATGCCGCGGACTTGGTACAAAAACCAAAGGGTTACGATTGATATCGCAACCCAAAGGATGATTCTCCAGTCGACAGACTTGCCCGTCACAAATTTCTCTTAAACGCCGAGTTCTTCGGTGGCAGGTGCTGCAGCTCGCTTCGTCTTTTGTTCGTTAATCCACTCTTCGGTCTTTGATTTGAGTTCACCAAACTTTTCGTTCAGTTCATCTCGTGTCTCCGTACCAGCTTTTGGTGCGAAAAGTAGACCGGCGGCGGCACCGATAATTGCGCCAAGGCCAACTCCGGCCAAAAGGTAAAGCATGCTGTTGCTGTCGTTATTGTTATCGCTCATCAAATACTCCTATTGGACATTTTACGCCCAGGCGTAGGTTTGAGTTACGTTTTTCTGACCAACTTTAGACAGAAATTAGCTCCGGTATCACTTTCGGGATTACCGATTTCCGATTTGAATCCGAAATTAGACCACCGGCAACTACTGTCGCACCGCTGTAAGCAACTGCCATTTGACCCGGCGTAACCGCCTTAACCGACTTCTTGAAGACTATCCTTGGAACCTCGCCAGGGTACAAGGTCGCCGAAATTGGCTCCATGTTGTATCGAATTTTTGCCTTGACCTCAATCGGTTCTGTGATCTGATTGATCCAATAAACATCTTCAAGTAGGACTTCCTTTTGCAAAAGATCTGCTTCCTTGCCAAGCACCACGGTTTGGGTTTTAGGTTGAAGCCCGATAACATACATCGGTTTTCCATCACCAGAAGCAATCTTTACACCACGCCGTTGCCCAATGGTGAAATCGGCTACCCCTTCGTGGGTTCCAATTTCTTTGCCATCGGTGTCCAGAACCTTGCCATCGGAGAACATTTCTGGTCGTTGCTTTCGCAAGAACTCCTTATATCCACCGGCTTCGCTGACGAAGCAAATTTCCTGAGAGTCTGGCTTATCATAAAGATGCAACCCTAGATCTTTCGCCAAGTCCCGCACCATAGCCTTGCTTGGCATTTCACCCATGGGAAAAAGGACATCCTTCAGTTGCTCATGTCCGAGCATGTACAGAACGTAGCTTTGGTCCTTATCCTTTGCTCGCGACTTCAGAAGTTGAGCCTGACCATTGCGAGTACGAATTCTTGCGTAATGGCCAGTAACTAACTTATCGCACCCAAGTTCAACCATCTTTTGCATGAGGATTTCGAACTTAACGTGTCGATTGCATTGAACACACGGGTTTGGCGTTCTGCCCTTCGCATATTCCTCAACAAAGTTCTCGATAACATTTTTTCTGAACTCCTCTTTAAAGTTCATTACGTAATGCGGGATGTCCAGAACGCGAGCAACTCGACGGGCATCTTCTACTGCACCAAGAGAGCAACATCCCGCATGCCGAGGATCTGTTTGGCTCTCTTGCCAAATCTGCATCGTCAGTCCAATAACGTCGTAACCTCGCTTCTTCATCAGCGCGGCAGCAACACTACTGTCGACTCCGCCCGACATGGCGACTAGGACAGTGGGCTTCTTCTTCACTTTCTTAAGAATTTTTGAATTTCCTCACGCTCAATTTCATTCATCATCTGCGCAAATGTCATCTTCTTGATTGGCATTCCTTTAATGTAAATCATGAATGTTGGCGTGCTATTGATTCCAAACAAGCCCGATGCGTCTTCAAAATCCCTGGTCAAATTTTTACTGGGGATGGAGTTGTCATCTTCGATCGCTTTATTGATTTCTTCTGCAGTGACGCCAACGGTTTGGGCAATGGAATCCACACCCTCCGGAGTTTTTGGTGCTTCTTCGGCGGCACTAAATGCATCGGCAAATTCCCAGAATTTTCCTTTTTGGGCTGCCAATTCCGAAGTAATAACGGCTCGAAGAGTCATTTCGTGACCCGGCAATTGATAGATGGGGAAGTGGCGATAGACCACCCGGATTTTCCCGGGAAATCGTGAAACGAGATCATGAATCTTTGGAAGCCCCGATCGACATTGTGGACAACACAGATCGGCGAACTCTATGAGCGTCACCGGAGCATCGTCTGGGCCAAGCTGATTACGTGAGCTTCTAGGCTCTGGCACCAACCTTTCTGCCACTTTCATGTCCAGAAGTTCAGCTTTTGGTCCCACCTGGTTTCGTCCAATCGTAAACCCGGCAACTCCAGCACTAGCCAACAAAATTCCTGCCATACCTGCAATCAAAACCTTCGGATTTGATACCGGTGGGATCTCGCTATCTTTGCTTCCCATTCGACCGAAAAGCATCGTGTTAAAAATGAACGTAAGAACCATGATTATTGCAGAGCTGATGCACCAAACACACTTGGCTTGGATCACGGTAAAGCTGATGTACTGAAGGTATAAGCTTGCGATCATACCAAACGCCGAACCGATGTAACTGGGCAAAGTCAAAAACTTTGAATAGTACTGCCCAGTGAATCCCCGAATGATCGCAAGAGCGGTCAATAAGAAGTAGCCAGCAAGACCAAAATAAGCGACGGGAATGCGCCAAACATAGGATGTTGGATGTTGAGCAACGGTCTGACAACCGCCGCCAGTAGTACAAGGTATTTCAAGGTGCCCGATGTGTTGGACAGTTAAAACGCCGGCAACAAACAGCCCCAAAACACCGAGGATAATAAGAATTCTATTGAGAGTGACAATACTCACTCCTTGATTATACGGATTTGAGACACTAGACATGCCCAAATGAACCTAGCAGGTATTCTAGAAGTTCCCAAATGGCAACAATTTTCGCACCAATGTCTCTGGCAAGTGCAGACCGACCTAAACCACAGCTCGCTACATACTACGTGCAGACATGGGGTTGCCAAATGAACGAGGAGGACAGCGAACAGATGGCGTTGTACCTAGAACAGCTTGGTTTGGTTCCTGCCGACTCAATGAACGAAGCCCAAGTCATCTTGCTCAACACCTGCTCAGTTCGCAAAAAGCCCGAAGATAAAGCGTTCTCAATGTTGGGAGAATTGGCTTTTGTGAAAAAAGCTCGACCAGACACTGTGATCGGGGTTTGCGGATGCATGGCGCAACTCAGAGCGAAGGAAATTCACCAACGCGCTCCCCACGCTGACTTTGTTGTTGGGACTGGAAATCTCTCCGAGATTCCTGCCTTAGTTCAAGAAGCCCTCCAAAACAAAGCGTTTCAATCTCGGCTTGATTTGCCAGAACGAACTGGCGCCGTTGTCTCCGATATGCCGATTCGGCACGTTGGACGCGAAGCAAAGCTAAAGGCCTATGTCCCCATCCAGTACGGATGCGACAAGTTCTGTACCTTCTGCATTGTTCCCACTACTCGAGGACGCGAACGCTCACGCTCAACCGTGGATATCCTGGACGAAGTCAAGCGATTAGCCGACACCGGCACCAAGGAAGTCACCCTCCTTGGACAGACCGTTAACTCATACGGCAAAAACATGCTCGAAGGTAAAGTTCCCTTCTCTGAGTTGCTTGGCCTGGTTGCCGATGTACCGGGAATTGAACGGATTCGGTTTACATCTCCATATCCTCGTGACTTTAAAAAAGACGTCATTCAAGCCATTCGAGATATTCCCGAAGTCATGGAGCATGTTCACATGCCGCTCCAGGCAGGGTCCGATACTGAACTCAAGCGAATGAAGCGGCTCTACACGATCGAAAGCTTCGCCGATATCGTCGCCGAAGTTCGAGAGGCCATTCCAACTTGCGCCATCACGACGGATTTGATCGTTGGATTCCCGGGTGAGACCGAAGAAGAGTATCAAGGGACTCTGGAAGCTGTTCGCCGGTTTCGATTCGACGGAGCCTACATGTTTGCCTACTCACCCCGCCCCGGCACCCCAGCCGGGTCATGGGAAGACCAAATTGCCGCCGATGTTAAGAAAGCTCGAATCAACGAATTGATTGCCATCCAAAACGCGATCGCTGCCGAAATCAACCAAGAACAGGTCGGTAAGGAATTTGAAGTGCTGATTGAAAGCCAGACCAAGAAGAACAAAGCTGTTGTCCAAGGGTTTAGCCGGTGCTTTAGACTAATTCAAGTCGAAGCATCGCCGGAAAGAATTGGGCGTACGGCAAAGGTTCGCGCAACGAAGGGGCTCCGTGCTGGACTTGTTGCCGAATTGGTTTAGAATCTAGCTACATCTTTCGATACAATAACTCGCCAATTTGTCATGTAATATGCACATATGCTTAGTTTGTATTGGATCGTAACGATGGGTAGTTCGGTGCCTCAGCGGATTGTTTATCCGATTGCGACAGGCAACCAAGCAAACTTGTTTGTGATCAACCTCGACGGAACCGGTCACCGGCAAATCACTCATGGGACAACCGACGACTCGGACCCCGTGTGGTCACCAGACGGAACCAAGATCGCCTTTATTCGAGTCATCCCCCCTAAAACGAAGACAGGATCATCGCAGGGGAATATTTGGATCGTAAACTCTAATGGTACCGGGCTAAAGCAACTCACCTCCGGGCCACACTTTGATGACGATCTCCAATGGAATCGCGACAGTAAAGGGCTTACTATTTCGAGACAAGGCTCCAAATACGGAAGATACACGCTTGACCTCGACGGACACCTGGCCATTGTCGCCAACACCGAGCATTACCAGTATCGCTCGGCTCCCGTAGGCGATCTTATCGCCTACGGCCGACCCGAGACCGACCAGGAAGACGACCACCGGTACGACATTTGGGTGACTAATCATCTGACCAAACCCGGCAAGCGGCTCACCTTCTATAAGACTGAAATGTACAGCCCGGTTTGGTCGCCCGACGCGAAGGGCTTCATCTTTGTCATTTTGCAGTCTGGGAAAGGCAAAAGCATCCAATGGCTGGCCTCGGATGGTAAATCCAAAAAGACGCTACAACAAGGGATGAACAAGTATTACGAAGATTTGGTTTGGTCACCTGACGGCAAACGCATCGCCTTCTGTGAGTCGAATAGGAACCTGGAGCCGATGCAGAACGCAAGTTTTCGACAACTATATGTAATGAACGCCGATGGTAGCCACCGCAAACGATTGACGAACCATTGGGGCGACGATTATTCACCGCAGTGGACTCGCGACAATAAGTCAATTTTGGTCTCAAGGTCCCGAAACGGTTCAAACTACATCATCTTGGTCGACGCTAACGGAAAGGGCGAGCGACAGATCTGCCTTTGTCCATATTATTCGGGCGTTTTGTCTCCGTAGCACTTTTCGATATCGTCTAATTCCATGAGCACTGAACTAAATTGTGACCCAGATGACCGATTTCTTCCTACGGAGCTTCTTTCCTCGTTGGCAGGACGCATTGCCAAGGTTCGGGCGACAAAAGGACTCCGGGCTGGACTTGTTGCAGAATTGGTATGAAGGTATTTCTGATTCTCATTTACACGGCCATATTTGGAGGATTAATCGCGTTTGTCGTCGTCCGAGGGTCAGCCCTAAAGCCTGAGCCTTGGAGTACACCCGCCAAAAATGGACGCACCGCCGAAATCAAGCGAATGATTGAGGCAGGGCTCTCTCCCAATGCCGAAGACCAAAATGGCGAAACTCCCCTTTCCTTAGCCATGAAAAATGGACAACTAGGCACCTCGGCTTATTTGCTTTCGGTCGGCGCTGACCCCACGCATGTCAACAAGCAAGGTCAATCCATCCTTCAGGTGGCCGAAACAACCGCCGAAGACCAGAATGTAGCTCGATGGTTTAGGTTGAGATTGAAGGAATACAGCGAAGCTAAATAACTTCTGCGCCTACGTATCCCCTTCGAAATGAAGAAGGTACG
>JAYUOQ010000548.1:0-2476 GCA_043760685.1 Armatimonadota bacterium
AGAGCCACGCGTGACAACGCCTTAAAATTCACCATATCCTTGCCCAAAGACTCCTTCTAACCGAAGGAGAACACCTGCCATTATACGACTCTCAGCAAAATTTGAGTCAGCAATTTTGACGGGACTTTTCCCAAACCAGCAAATTTGCGAGTCTCCAAAATCAGGCAAGCAAAAGTCCCTTCGATCAAAAAGATCGTAGGGACTTATCAGGGCGGGGAACTCGAGGTTTAGAACCGTGAATTCGAAGTCAGAAATTGTAGAACTGGCAAGGTCGGAGTTTGTTTGCTTCCGCCACCAGACTCTCCGCTTCCACCGGTTCGAATCTTGTAGAAAACTGCCCAGCCAAAGTCACTGATTGGAATCGAGTTGGAATGAAGATCATTCATCACTTCACAAACTGCATCAGCAAAAACGCCAACCGTCTTTCCTCGCTTATACAGTGAGTAGATTGAATCGCCAACCATAGTTGACTGCATTTGCGCAATGCGACCAGAGCGTGGCTCCTCTTCGCCAAACGCTTTTCCGCCCATAACTGTACGAGGTACTTGGTAGAAAGCAAAGATGCTAACACCCTTAGCCATGAATGGTTGGAACACGTCCGACTTCTTCACCATGCTCGAAGTATCCGTAGCAATTTCGGTGTTCACGCCGGCAAACCAGTCTCGCCCGTCAATATTTGCACCCGCACCAGTGTAGAAAAAGAACAAGGTCGATTCTGCTGGCATTCGGGTTGCAAGTGCTTTGACCGAAGCCAAAATCTTTGCCGCCGTAGCATTGGTGACAATCTCAATGTTGGCGGGATCATATCCAGCCGATAGCGAAAGTGAATCTTTCAGAACGCTGGCATCGTCCACCGCATGGGTCAATTGTAGGCCAGGAAGCTTGTTATCGCCATTTGAAATGATTAATGCGTACTTGGTTGAAATGACCGGAACCAATGTTCCTGGGGTTGAAGGGTTCGCCGTTCCGTTCACCATTTTGCCCGCATCAACTACCCCGACAATGCCGCCGTTTGCCGTCGATGAAGCAACTCCAGAGCTCATAGCTGAGATCTCTTCTGGCGTCATTACCTCGTTGTCAACTTTCCAATTAGGTTCAGAAATCTTTGCGGCTAGTGCATTCTTCTTGTCGCCCAATCCCAATTTTCCGTAAATCGAAAAGAGTACATAAACTGACTCTCGGCTTACTTGCTTCTTGCTGATCAGCGATTCCAATTCGTCCGAAGCTGTTCGCAAGTGACCATTGGCATTGTCACCAGTCATTCCAACTCCAATTCGGTACTCAGCATAAGCAGCCAAAAAGTTTGGCGAGTATGGCGATCCGTTTCTCCACTTTCGTTGCTCGGTAACCGGCCCTGGCAACATCGTAGGCTTTTCGACATCGTCAGGACGTGCAGCCTTAGACTGCTTAAACGCCTTCCGAGCTTCTTCCCACTTTCCGGCTCTTGCCGCCTTGAGCCCTGCGTCATAAGACGAGGTCCAAGACTGACCAAAAGCCATTCCAGCTAAGGCAAGCCCAACAATCCCTGTAAATACTCTTCGCATATTATCTATCCTTATTTTTGAAACCTATAATTCAGTAGGACCGAGAAGTCTCTACCCCCGTTTCGCGGGAACCCGTAATTGACGTCAAGCGCCCACGGTGTGGTTGTCGGATGGAACCCAAATCCAAATGTCAATGTATTCCTATCCGAAAATTGTGAGCCGCCAGATGCTATTCTCGAAAAACCGATTCGAACAGGCAAGGTGAAATCTTCGTGCACCATGTTGTATTCGGCACCAATACCGAGCACAAGTTGATTTGATCGGTCAAAGATTCCGCTACCGCTGCCACCAAAGTAATAGGAGCCTTGAACTCCGGTGACCAAAAAGTCTTCTTTTCCGCGGAAGTTGTCCTTCCGCGTCGCCATTCCTAAGGTCACTTGACCAGGAATTGTGCTGTACAAAGGAGAGCTAAACGAATTCGAACCAAGCTTAATCGGAGTTCGGATGCTTCCACCAAAAGTAGTATTTGGTCGGCTTGTTGGAATCGATTGGAATCCAGCAACTAAACCAACGCCCCAAGTCGAGGCCGATTCGTCCGAGGAGATCAGCTGAGTCGGGGGGTTGCCCGGAATAAAGCCATTTTGTCGGTCGGTTAGGTTTAGATTCGCAATAGCCAACCCATATCCAATCGATTTATTGCCATCAGTATTGGCCTTGCCAAATGAGAAGGTATAAAAGTCAGTCTTTGCTCGAATCTGCTCTTGGTAGGTGATTGTGTTGGAACCGCTCGTAATGTTCGTTCCCGATCGGAAGTCATCCAGGTATCCGCCAACTTGGTAGCTAAAACCGAATGTTCCGCCATTCTTCATCGGCATCGTGTAGCCAAAATGACCAATCTGATTTTTGCCGGCAACTCCCTTTGATGACAAAGTGGGGTTGGACAGTGAACCAAACATTTGAGTTTCCGATTTAGGCATGTTGCGCATCGAAAA
>JAYUOQ010000549.1:0-6237 GCA_043760685.1 Armatimonadota bacterium
GCATTGCAAGTCAATCTAAGCTTAATGACGGACGTAAACAATCCCTTGCTCGGTGATCTCGGAGCGGCGCCCATCTTTGGACCTCAGAAAGGAGCGAACCCGACCCAAGTCTTAGATCTCGAAAAAGGATTATCAAACCTTTGGCTTCACGCCTACAAAATATTCCAGCTCAACCTCGACTTTCCAGGCGCAGGCGCTGCTGGAGGAATCCCCGCCGGATTTGCCCTCACAGGCCATGCATCAATTGGCTCAGGTTTCGAACTCATCGCCGACCTAGGTGATCTAGAAGAAAAGATCGCATGGGCAGATATTGTGGTGACCGGAGAAGGGAAGTTCGATCAACAATCCCTGATGGGCAAGGCTCCAGGACAAGTCGTAAATCTTGCTCGCTCTAAAGGAAAGAAAGTGGCAATTGTCGCGGGAACTATTGAGTCACCAATCGGTGACGTCAATATTGAGTTAAGTAAGTTTGGCGGGGACTTAGCGCAAGCAGCCGAATCGATGAGAGCCCAAATTTAGGAATGATCTACAGCCAATGCTGCTCCCTTGGGGGAGCTGGCGAGGAATGAGCCTGAGGGGGTGCTAATACCTGGGGTTGATATGAACACCCACCGCCTGTTCGCAATATCACGGCAAGACTTGCCGGTCTTTTCAACCAGCTAAGTGGTTTTGTCATCCACTTTGTGATTCCTTGCAATCATCAAAACCGGGAGCGTAGGAAGGAGCAACATCGCTGCCGTCGCAACCGCCATCATCACCGAAACTTTTTGCCCAATCGCACCCACAATCGGTCCACCGGCAATCTCACCTAAACTATGACTTTGCGACGAGAACGACAAGATTGTCGCCCTTGTCTGCGGAGGAGCCTAGAGGTTCGTCCAAGTCGTCAACAACGGATCGACAATACGACGAATGGATCGACTGACTATGTAGAGAACAATCGCCACAATAAACGACTTGGTGAGGGCAAACCCAAGCAAGGTCACAATCAAAGTTCCTGTCAGCCACAACAACGCACCGGTAATCGAGCGAGCCGACCGAGTATCAAGGACTTTCGACATTCCAATATTCAATGCCATTCCGCCGACCTGACTCAATATCCCAAACGAAGCCCACCAAATCGTATCGTCAAACGGACCGATGGATGGCAATTTGTAAACATCCAAAAAGATCTTTTGCCAAAGCCGATCAAAACCCTCGCTCGCAAAACCATAAAATACGCTGACTAGCAGCACCAAACTAAGTAGCCGATAAAGCCGAACTAAGCCCCACCCTTCCCGGAAAGTGGTCCAAAATTTCCTCTCGTGGTCCCCTCGGTGAAATCCTCGCTCGGTCATCCAAAACCCGGCGCCAATCGCGAAGACAAAGAAACCAATTCCCGTAACCGTCAAAACCATGGGTAAACCCATAAGCGACAATCCTAAGGCGCATACTGGTCCCAACATCCGACCCCAAAAGGAGGCTTTTTGCCCCAGCATGAACGCCTGTCCAGCGCTTAAGTCAGGCTCACTAAACGGAATCTCGTCCGCAACCCAGGCATCATGAGCACCGCTAACAAAGGTATCGCCAATCCCCAAGATAACCTGAGCCGCAATGACCACGCCAGCCACCGGCCAAATTCCTTGAATAAAAAATGCAATGCCAACCACAAACCAGCCAATCACCACGCTCATTCGTCGACTAAAGAGGTCGGCAACGATGCCAGTAGGAACTTCAAATAGGAGAATGGACAACTCATACAAGGTGCCCATAAAAACCACCATAAAGGCCCCAAAATGAATGTTCTTAATGTGAAAGACCGTATGGATGGTCCAAGCCGCCGAAAACAAAAGACCGTTTAGGAATTGGTTCAATCGGTAAGTCTTCAGCGCACTCTTGATTCCCAAATGCTACCCGGCGCAACGAATGTATAAGAAAACGAGTATTGTTTCGAAAGGAATGATTGAGATCACTCAGAAAGATAAAAACCTTGCCGCAGGCGTCAATGTTGCCGCGATATGTTTTCCGTACATGGGACCAATTGTGGGAACCATTATTGGTTCAAAATCACCTTACGTCAAGTTTCACGCCTACCGAAACCTAATCCAGCAGATCGTTTCCACAATCGTCATCGGCTTTCTTATGGCTTGTTCGCTGGCCTACTCAATCTATTCCCTCTACAACAATCAAAAGGATGGCTTTGATCTCAGCAAAATCGAATGGGTGCCAATCCTCTTGAAGGCTGCCTTAACGTGGGCACTTTTGGCACTCTGGGGAGTCATCAATACAATTTTGAGTATTGGTGATGCCCTCCAAGCCCTAAGGGGACAGTTACCGACAAAGCCAAAGTGGACCGAGCGAAAGGCAATAAAGCTTTCAGGAATGCAACCTTTCGCCCCAAGTGCTCAATCCCTCCAAACGCACTCCAATACTTCGCTTGACAGAACCGCAAAATAGCAAGAACCGCAAAGCCGATTTTTGCTAACATCAATACATGAAAACTTTTGTACTCCTTATGCTCGACGATGACATTTGGCAAACCTTTAGCGACGAAGACCAAAAAATGTGGATCATGAAATACCGCATTTGGGCAAAGGAAAACGATGATCACATCATCAAAGCTGACCCGATCAATTCCGCGGGGCAGTTCTTGTCCGTGGTCGATGGCGAGATCGTCGTCGAACCGAAAGACTACGCTGGTGATCCCGACCACATGACCGGATACTTTATCTATCAAGCCGAAGATTGGGATGAGGCAGTTGAATTCGCCAAGGGCTGCCCGACTCTTCAGTATGGTGGTCGAATCGAACTCCGAATGGTAGGGCACTAATGGACAAAATCCGGGCCTATCTCGCCCACCGACAGGGACTCTTAGAATTCTCGACCAAATCCAATCGGGAAGTTTTGTCCCATGTAGGGTGGGTGCGAAGCGTCGGCGGTCACAACATCTATATCGCTCTCCACTCTAGGAACGGCAGCACCAAGGCACAAGCCGAACAGGACGCAAAGAACCACCAAATCTACGAATTTGCCAGCGCGCGAGGATGCACCTATTTCTTACCATGTGACGACTTTCAAGTCGGAATCAAGGCGGGGCAAGGCTTTAATGATGCCTCTGCGATCCGGACAGCAAAGACAAAACTAGGATTCACTGACGAAGATTTGGCTAAGTTGAAGGCAGGAATTGTCGGTGCTCTGAAGAACGGTGCGCTAGATACCAATGGCATCAAAAAAGAACTGGGCGATCTCGTCGTCAACTTTGGTGAAGCTGGCAAGAAAATTGGGCAGACGACTAGCTTGTCCCTCGGGCTCCTGAGCCTACAAGCCGAAGCCCAAATCCGACGAGTACCGAAAGGCTGGACGCTCGAAGCCCAAAGTTACGAGTACGAGCTGTTCCGGGACGCCCCGATCGTCGATGACAGCTATCCAAAAGACCAAGCCTACGCCGATCTTGCTCACAGATACTGGGATTGGATTGGATTGGCAAGTCTTGCGCACTTCCAATGGTTCAGTGGATTGGGTGTCGGAGCAGCAAAGAAGGCAACCGAGGGACTCAATTTGGTGCACGTGGAAGGGACCGATTTACTCATTCATGCCGATAATGAAGCGGACTATCGAAACTTCGAGGCTCCTAAAAACCCATCCTATCGATTGTTGACCGCTCTCGATAGTCTCTTCCTACTGAGGCGAGAAGTAGAATCGCTGTTTGATCCAATGGACCTCGCTGGGAACGGAGAGAATGAAAAGCGAGGTGGCGGATTAGTTGCCTCAAACGATTTGCGAAATCATGCGATTGTCGACCGGGGGCGAATTGTTGGACTTTGGGAGTACGAAACTTCATCACAATCCCTTGAAACCGCTCTGTTCGTTCCGATGAACGATGAACTTGAATCAGAAATTAGGCGAACCGAGGCTTTCATCCGCGATGAATTAGGCGATTGTCGTTCATTCAGTTTGGATTCACCGAAGTCGCGACAAGCGACGATTGATCAATTGCGATTGATAAAGTGAGACTCATCTCCCTCGCTGGTCGAGGGAGTCCGTGAGACTGGCGGTAGGGCGAACGGGTGGGAGTGGAATAGGCAGCTAACGCCTGAAAGCCCAGACCATAGATGCCACAATAGTTCTACGTGAATATTGGACTGCTCAAAGATTTCTCGATCATCGTTGCCGGCGCAATAGCGTTCATCACCCTTTGGCAAGGTCTCTTCCAATACACCCGACAAAACCACGCAGCCCGGGCAAACCAATTTATCCAAATGAGACGCCGATTCTTGGAAGAGAAGTCGTTTCAAGAGATTCTCACCCTGATTCACGAGAAATGCGACGAAATAACTGCGAAATCGATTCAAGATCGACGAAACCTCGTCGGCTACTTCGAAGAGGTCGCTCTCATGGTGAACTCGGGCCTCATTCGCCCCGAAGTCGCCCACTACATGTTCGGATATTATGTCGTGCTCATTGACGACTGCGAGAAGTTTTGGGAAGGACTCGATCGACAAGGCGATTACTGGGCAGTCTTCCGCTCGTTCGCTCTCAAAATGCGCAGCATGTCCGTCGCCGAAGACATCCGCTCGGGCAATATCCGTATTTAGGAATCAACGCCTTTTCGATACCTCGACCCTGAGTGAGGCGGAAGTGAATCGTGAATTCATAAAACATTGGTCGCCGAACGTAGTGTCGAGGTTACAAAAAAGGCGCTTTGAAAAGCACCAAAGAGTTTCTCCTGAGTATTGCTCAGATCCAATTTCTACAACTCCGCCTTCGGTTGGCGACGAAACTTGACTTTATAATGTGCGTCATCCCAACAAATCCTAATAAGCTCCCTTGCCAACTCTGTACTTAACAAGTCCAAGTTAGCGTGAACCGCCGGATAGGAATCAAAGTGCGGAGTCTTGTAAATCACACCCGGGTACTCCTCAAGCAATCGGTCATGATTTTCCCAGTCTACTTTGACGCACAAAAGCTCTCCCTTTTTGAGCCAAAACATCCCTTTACCTTCCCGGTTAACTCCCAAGTTATCTCGGCTAATAGATTCTTTAGTGTCCGGCATTTCCAAGGCAATTTTGACAAACTCGTCGTAGGTCATGGCAAACTTGAGGTTGGCTAAACGACTTCCGCAAGTCCAAACCGCTGATGAAGCATTTTAACCGTACGCATCGTATCCGCCTCGGGCACCAACACGCTGAGCGAAAAGTCAGAGTCAGAAGTTTGCAAGACGCTGATCTGGCCTTCTTCCAACACCTCAAGTGCTCTTAAAAAAACACCCGGTTGCTGCATATATTCATGCCCAACCAAAGAAACCATCGAACAACCTTCGGTCAATGTCGCAGTAACCCGTCGTACTTCGCCTAGGCTTTCGAGCAACTTGACCTGCGTCTCGACTTCAGGAGTGGCTGCCCCAAGTTGGAAGACGTAAACAACCCGCGACGAAGGGTCACCTACCGGAATAACCAGACCGTCAAGAACATCCTGAACAATCGCATACTGGTCTCGGGGAACCGCAAATCCCGTGGATTCTGGGCTGACATTAAGCATAAAGAGTTGTACTCCGTATCGCTCCATGGTTCCGTAAATGCTCGACTCAAGTTTGCTTCGATGCGCCTTTTCCGAATCGCTGAGATTGAACTGAAGATACACCAGCTTTCCGGTATGCGTGACGCCGGTGACCCGGCGACCAGGAAATTTATCGCGGCTAACAATCTCCGTTCCAATATCGTCGCTAAACGTATTCTTCACCCAGAGCGGAATGTTGTAATTCATCGCGATCTCTGCCGCACGAGGATGAACCACCTTTGCCCCTAAGTGAGCAATCTCAGCAACCTCATCGTAAGTGACCTGGCGTAGGGTTGGGGCTTCTTTTACGGCATCTGGGTCAGCCGTCTTGACTCCATCAACATCAGTATAAATCTCGACCGCATTTGCCTTCATAGCCGCGCCTAGCGCAGATGCAGTGGTGTCAGATCCACCACGACCCAAAGTTGTTAGCTCGCCACCTGGTAGAGACCGATCAACCGAGTAAACCCCTTGGAAGCCGCAAACGACCGGAATCGCCCCTTGCTCAAGGCACCGAAAGAGGGCGCTAGGGTTGATGGAAACAATTCTGGCATTTCCAAATACGCCGTCGGTTCGTATTCCTGCTTGTCCACCGCGAAATGCCATCGCCGTATGACCAAGCGTCTTGAGGGTATGAGCAAAAATGACCGAACTCATGATTTCGCCACAAGCAATGAGCAAATCGAGCTCTCGCGGATCAGG
>JAYUOQ010000550.1:0-6217 GCA_043760685.1 Armatimonadota bacterium
GTTGACAACATTTTCCGATTCGTTCAAGCAGGTTCCGAGGTTTCGGCGCTTCTCGGACGAATGCCATCCGCTGTAGGTTACCAACCAACGTTGGCTACAGAAATGGGACTTCTCCAAGAGCGAATTACTTCGACGACTAAGGGATCGGTTACATCGGTTCAAGCGGTTTATGTACCTGCTGATGACCCTTCTGACCCTGCACCAGCTACGACGTTCTCGCACCTTGACGCTTACGTTTACCTTGAGCGATCAATTGCTTCGAAAGGATTGTTCCCCGCTGTAGACCCACTTGCTTCGACATCGAAGAACTTGGATCCACGAGTTGTTGGCCAAGCTCACTATGACGTCGCGGTAAAGGTTCAGCAGTCGCTCCAACGATACCGAGAACTTCAAGACATCATTGCAATCCTTGGTATTGACGAACTTTCAGACGACGACAAGCAGTTGGTAGGACGAGCTCGAAAGATTGAGCGATTCCTTTCACAGCCGTTCTTTGTTGCTGAGCAGTTCACAGGTAACACCGGTCGATATGTAAGTATTGATGAGACAGTTTCATCCTTTAAAGAAATTGTTGACGGAAACCTCGATCACTATCCTGAGCAGGCATTCCTTTATTGTGGAGGTCTTGATGACGTCCACGAAAAGGCGAAGAAGCTTATGGCGGCTGGCTAAACAATGGCTGCCGAGTTCACCCTAGCTGTAGTTGCTCCTGATCGAGAAGTCGTGTCGGCTTCAGCTGTCAGTATTGTGGCTCCCGGCGTCGATGGCTACTTCGGCGTTTGGGCTGGTCACGTACCAGTTGTTTCGGCTCTGAAGCCAGGCATCTTGGAATATATCGATGGATCAAACATTCGGCACCATGTCTATGTAGGTGGTGGCTTCGTTCAAGTTGGGTCGGATTCAGTTACCGTACTCGCAGACGAGGCGCGAAATGCAAGTGACCTCGACGTCAGCGAAGCCGAAAAGGCATTAGAAGAGGCAAGAAAGGCACTTCGAGGCGAAGATTCAACTATGACTCAGCCAGAAGCGTTGATGGAGCTTGATCGAGCAACAGCTCGAGTTAAAGCCGCTCGAATGAAATAGGCGAAAATTAGAATCGGAAAAGGGGATGCACCGCGAGGTGGATCCCCTTTTTGTGTGCTGGGTAAACGACTCTCGGCCGCTTCAAATGAAGGTGGTTCTTTTAAGTCCTCTCATTCGTACCTAGCTATAGTGCATTTACTATTCGCTCAACTTGAAAACAATTCACTTAGTGCTTTTCCCATCGCACCACTAATTCTTATTATCGTTGGTCTCATCTTCTTCTTCAGCATGCTCTTTGTTGTGGGTCAACAGGATGCATTTATCATCCAGCGGCTAGGGAAGTTCCATCGAGTCGCGCGGGCAGGACTTAACATCAAGATTCCTATAATTGACCTTATTGCCGGAAAACTGTCTTTGCGAATTAGAGAATTAGATATTCCTGGTCAGTTCAAAACCAGTGATAACGTGTTTGTTACGATGGTCCTTCGGGTCCAGTATTCGGTCATTCCCGAGCAATCCGCTGACGCTTTTTATAAACTACAGGCTCCAGAACAGCAAATATCTGCTTTTGTTCTCAACGTTGTTCGAGGTGAAGTAGCCAAGATGCAGCTTCGAGATGTGTTTGAGCATCAAGATACGATTGGAACGGCGGTTAACCAGCAACTATCTATATCGATGACCGAGTTCGGATTTCTTATCCGAAACGCTCTGGTTAATGAAGTCCGCCCCGCAGAAGAAGTCGTCACGGCGATGAACCGAGTTCAGGCGTCGGAGAACGAAAAGACCGCTGCTAAACTCCAAGGAGAAGCGGCTAAGTTCAAGACTGTTCTCCATGCGGAGGCCGAGGCAGAAGCAAAACGACTTCAAGGCGAAGGAATTGCTGCTCAACGAGAAGCCATCGTTCGAGGGTTATCTGTCTCGGTCGAAAACTTAAGGTCAGCCATGCCAACTGCAGACCCTCAGACCCTGATGAACTTGGTTCTTATTAACCAATATTTTGATGCAATGAGAGATATTGCTCAGGGTGAGAAGGCTAAGGTTATCTTTGTTCCTTCTGGTCCTGGCGCGTACCGGGATATCAGCGACCAATTATTCCAGTCGTTTGTGAACGCGGGAGAAGCCACCTCTCATGTTTCTGGACAGTTTAAGCCGCCAACAACTCCACCGCTACCAAAGAAGTAATATCTCGGTGGGGATTGATAGTTTGAAAATTTACATCTATTTGCTTGTTGTCTTTTGCTTGGTGGGATGCTCA
Source organism: Armatimonadota bacterium (assembly GCA_043760685.1). GTDB lineage: Bacteria > Armatimonadota > Fimbriimonadia > Fimbriimonadales > Fimbriimonadaceae > Fimbriimonas. The sequence continues at coordinate 2,279 of JAYUOQ010000550.1, forward strand.
GGTGGGACAAAGACTTCTAACCAGGCACCTCGGTCAGCGGCAGACATTGAGGCGGCCAGAACATCTCGAAGAGCGGCTGGAGTGTCGGTTGGCGATTCTTTGTTCTTGATGGGAGATTTGAAAGGAGCCACACTCACTTACTCCCGAGGTGCGGATGATCCGGATGCCAGCATTCGACTGTTGGCGAAACGAAAACTCGCCTCTGTGTATGAAGTCCAAGGGAAAGAAAAAGAATCTCTCAAGCTGCTGAGCAAGATATCTGAAGAGAAAGGAGACTTCCTAGATTTGGAGCCAGCGAATATCGTCAAAATGCTCTACTTTGCTGATCGTCTGAAGGATAGTTCATTGACAACCAAGCTTCTTGAAAAAGCAAAAATCGCTGAAGCAAAAGCCTACGATGTCATTCATGATCCGCTCATTGCTCCGGGTGGAAATAATAACTTGTACTATTGGATGGCAATGGAAGCTGATACTGCCCTAGACGGTGTTCTCTTCAATTGGGCAATCCAAAAAGCCGGGAATCTTTCCGACCAGCAATGGCTTCAGGTAGCCACGGTTCTTGCATCGAGTGACTCAAAACGAGCAACTGAAATTCTGAAGAGGATTGAACCGAAGTTGACCGGTGATGATAAGAATCATCAGATCGCGACGATGCAAAAGATTCAAGAAACGGATGACCAAAAGAACAAGGCTCCTGCAAAACCGCAGACCCCATCGGCTGATATAGAGACTATTCCCTATGTGGCGAAGTTTAAGACATCTGGATTTTGGCCCACGGGAAAAATTCCAAAATTCCGACTATTCAAGATGAGGATGGGTTCCGCCCGGTAGATAACAAAAATTCTTTGAACCTTATGTGGTCCTCCTGTCACCTACATTCTGTATGATGCTAGTTGACCACCAACAAGCGATGCCACACGTGGAAAAGCTCGATATATCCCAGCTTGCGAAACAGCACTATGACCGAGTCTTTCGGTTTTGCTCGACGCGAGTCGGATATCACCACGCCGGTGACGCCGCCCAGGAAACCTTTGTCACTGCCCAACGGAGCTTGAGTAAGTTCCGTGGCGAAAGTCAGCCGCTAACGTGGCTGATCGGAATCGCACTTAACGAATGTCGGCGCGTAAACCGAAACAACCAAAAAGCTGAGCAGTTGCCCGAGTTTCGTGATGAGACGAGTCACGAAGGACAATTGATTAATCGAGAAATTCTCCGTCAAGCGTTGTCAAAGCTGTCCGACGAACATCGCGAAGTCGTATCTCTTCACGAAATCGACGGCTTTACCTACGAAGAGATTGCTCAGATTGCCGGAGTTCCCGTCGGGACCGTCAAGAGCCGCCTTTATCACGCCTTTACCAACCTGCGCAAATCAATTTATGCGCCCGAAACCACTGCCACCCAGGAGGTGAACTAATGGAAAATCTTAAGAGTTATTTAGATGGCGAACTTGATATCGCCCAACAAGCCGAAGTGGAAACCCACCTTCGCAATGATGCCGAACTGCAAAAGACAGTAGAAGAGTTTTCGGCGATCTCGTCCACCCTCAAAACCGCCGACAGCGGGGAACCGTATGGCTTTGAGAAGCTGGAAGAAAGACTGAAGGAGACGTCGAAGACTTCTATCTACGAGAAGAAGAAGATCTGGCGACTTGCGACCTATTGGAGCGCAAGCATGGCATGCTTGGCATTGGCAGCAATGTTTGTTCGGTCTGGCTCAGGATCATCAGCTGATGCTTCGGCTGGTATGGTCGCCACCTCCAGAGGAATGTCGGACATTACGGCATCTAGTAAAGTAGGGCAAAGCGATCTAGCCGCTGGAAAGGAGCAGGATAAGTCGCAGCCGTTGAGAGAAGAATTTAGCAAATCTGTAGATGGCGTAGATTCCATGAACCCAGCTTCATCGGCAGGATCCGGAGGAGTTCCGAAGGGTGCTGCTGGCGTGTCTGCCGGCGAATCGGAGGCATCAAAGCCTGCTGCTCAAGACAATCCAGGCGGAATAAGGACACAAGATTCTGGAATAGTCAGCGATTCAGCGACTCCGGCAAAGAAAGGTGTCATGACAGGCACTCCAAGTGGTGAATCTGATTCCAAGCCAGATAGCGAGTCAAAAGACATTTCTGGGGCAGAAGAGGATGCTCTTTCAAACGGTAGCCCAAATGCACGAGAAAGAATTAGATGGGCTCCAAACAGTGCATCCCCATCGAGTCAATGGTATGACCAAGCGAAGTCGGGCAAGGATTCCGCGACAACTGATTTGAATAATCCAAATGATAAGAGGTCAGAAAGTGCCTTTAAGCAGGGAATGAGAGAAAAGCGAGATAGAGTGACCCAAGCGATTCCTGGCGTCCCAGAAACTGATCATGGAATCTTCCTAGAGCGAAAAGGCGAGATGCAGGTCAAAGTTGAAGATCTGAAGCGGGCAGTCAATGAAACTACGGGAATGATTGCAAGTCTCGACGGTTTCGTGACCTCGAGTACTACACAAAACCAAGCCGATAGCGGCGAGGCAATCATGACCTTGCGGGTCCCAACAAAAAACTTCGCTACTGCGATTGATAAGCTTGGGGCGATGGGAGAACTGATCTCGGAGAATACTGGGAGCCTAGATATCACCACGGAAACGGTTAACAACTCAGCTCGAATGATTTCATGGGCTGACGAAGAAAAGCGCCTGATGGACGAACTTGTAAAAACCAAGAATACCAATGAGCGATATCGGCTCAAGGGTCTGATTGGAGACGCTAGAGCAAACCTCGAAGCACATAAGGCTCAGGTTAACAGCCTGCTTGAAAGGGCTAAGTACAGCACGATTAACCTCAGCCTCGTTCGAGGCGACAAGGCAGTTAAGTCTGGCGGAAGTGGTAACTGGTCTGGTGACGCTCTCAGGGGCGCCAAGGATAACCTCGGTAGCATCGGTCAGGTTTTGGGAACGATAACAATCTATGGCCTTGTCTTCGCGCCAATCTGGTTACCATTCGTGATCGCGGCTTACATCATTCGGAAGAAGAATAAGTGACCCTCAAAATCCCCCGCCCTGGATAATCCAGGCGGGGGCTTTTTGTGCTTGAACATTGTCAGATCTGGTCTCTTCCAATTCTATGTCGCCTCACCCGGTTCGCCCAAATATCTTTCTTGACCATGTGGACTGGGCTCACCGACCTCTCCGTCCGACGAGGTATCTGTGTTGGTGTGCTTGTTGATAACTCGGGGTTACTATTGAGGTGCCTTCAGTTCATCAAGGTAGACCTTGATCTTAAGAGCAACCGCCTCAGGACTGCTTAATACTGACTTTGCTGAAAATCTGAGAACTTTAACTCCGTGAGCTATAAGGTAGGTATCGCGAATTTCATCTTTATCTTTATTGCCTTCGTGAAGCAATCCATCGATTTCAATGGCTACGAAGAATTCAGGACAATAGAAGTCAAGAATGTAAGGTCCGAACGGATCTTGGCGACGAAACTGAAACCCGATTTGATCTCGACTGAGCTTCATCCAAAGTAGGACCTCCGGCTTGGTCATGTTGCTTCGCAAGTAACGAGCCTGATTCCTTTTTTCCTTCGCCACGAAGAAATCTTAACATGTCTCGCCAAATATTGAGTGAGGCCCCACGCGAGATACCTCGTCGGACGGAGAGGTCGGTGAGCCATATCGTTTTGCAAGGTGGAATCTTTTTGTCGAACCGGGTGAGGCGAAATTTACAATGAACCGCTAAGCTTTTGAAACCTGATATCCTTAACTCACTTGACCAAAATCCCCATCCTTCTCGACACCGACCCAGGAAACGACATCGACGATGCCCTCGCTATCGCCTATCTCCTTAAAAAGCCAGAATGTGAACTCCTCGGAATAACCACCGTAACTGGTCCTGTTGAACAGCGTGCTGCCATCGCAGAGGTTCTTTGTAATGCCGAAGGGAGGAGTGACATACCGATTATCTGTG
>JAYUOQ010000551.1:0-6217 GCA_043760685.1 Armatimonadota bacterium
GAAGGGACGTCAGGACCGCCAACCATACCTACGACACCGGACTTCGACGTTTTAGCGGCGAGAACACCAGCCAAGTAAAACGACTGTTCAAGATAGAAACGAATTGCGCCAGCATTCTTTGCGGTAAGCCCACCGGAAGAAGAAACAAATACGGTATCCGGAAAATCTTTGGCTACTTGAACTCCTGGCTCGTTATATTCAAATCCGTGGCCAAAAACCAATTTGTAGCCTTTCTGGGCGTATGACCTCATGGCTTCTTTGATGTCGTTGCCGGTTGCAACTTGATTTGAGACTTCGACACCCATGTCGGATTTGATTCCCTGCAATCCATCGTAGGCTAATGCCGACCAACCGGAGTCATTGACTGGGCCAGGGGTAATAAGAGCTACTTTGAAGTCACTTTTTGGTGCTTCATTGGATGTTGATGAAGTTGATGTCTTACTATTGGTGTTCTCGGTTGAGCCATTGCCACATCCAATCAGCAGAAGGGCAGAAAAACTCAGGATACTGAGGAACTTAGTCATAGAACAATTCTACGTCTTTCGACGTGAATAATTCTCGGGCGGGGATGAATTAACTGCCTGAGCATTACCTCTGATTTAAGCAACTTTTTCTTTCGCGACGAACGTAAACCGCCCTTCAACGTAATCTACGTCGACTTTCTGGTTCTCTTTGAGTTCCCCTTTGAGGACGAGTTGCGACAATGGATTGATGAGTTCGTTCTGAATTGCTCGTTTGAGGGGTCTTGCGCCGTACACTGGATCAAACCCTTTGCTGGCAAGGTTGCTCATTGCTTCATCGGTTATTTCAAGATCGATTCGCTTGTCTGCGAGGCGCTTTCGTAGATCTTCGAGCTGGATTCCAACGATACCTTTGATCTGGTTGATGCCAAGAGCTCGGAAGACAATGATCTCATCAAGTCGATTGACAAACTCTGGTCGGAAATATTGTTTAACCTCTTCGAGAACCTGATTTCGGGTTGCATCAAAGTCCGTATCGCTGAGTGGATCTCCGTAGTAGTGAGAACCCAAGTTGCTAGTCATGATGATGACCGTATTCTTAAAGTCGACCGTTCTTCCCTGTCCGTCGGTCAACCGGCCGTCATCAAGAACCTGTAAGAGAACGTTGAATACTTCGGGGTGAGCCTTCTCGACTTCGTCGAGCAAGATAACAGAGTACGGTCTTCGTCGCACGGCTTCGGTGAGTTGCCCACCTTCATCATAACCAACGTATCCAGGAGGGGCACCGATCAATCGTGAAACGGAATGCTTTTCGCCATACTCGCTCATGTCAATCCTCAAAAGTGCCTTTTCGTCGTTGAATAACAATTCAGCCAAAGCTTTGGCTGTCTCGGTCTTTCCAACGCCAGTTGGGCCAAGGAACATGAACGATCCAATCGGACGATTAGGATCGGAGAGACCGCTTCGGCTACGACGAACCGCATCCGAAACAGCAATTAATGCATCGGATTGACCAACAACTCTCCTCTCTAACTGCTCTTCGAGAGCGAGCAGTTTTGCCATCTCACCTTGAAGCAAACGGCTGACCGGCACTCCCGTCCACTTGCCAACGATCTCGGCAATATCTTCGCTATCAACCTCTTCTTTGAGCATTTTTCCGCTCTCCTGGACGATAGCTAAGGCTTCAGAAGCCTCAGAGATTCTTAGTTCTACCTTAGGTATCAGTCCATGCTGGATTTCTCCTGCTCGGGCATAATCATCATTCTTCGTTGCCGTTTCAAGTTCATGCTTCAGCTTTTCAAGCTCGGACTTTGCTTCTCTGACTGCACCAATTTGGTCTTTCTCTTTGGTCCAGATCGCTCGGAGTCCGGTGGCGGTTTCAGTCAGCTCGGCTATCCGCTTTTCTGCGGTTGCAAGACGCTCAATTGATGCAGCATCAGTCTCCTTCTTCAGAGCTTCGCGGTCAATCTGGTGCTGAGTAATTTGCCTTTCGACTTCGTCAATCTCGGCTGGCACTGAGTCAATCTCGATCTTGAGCTTTGAAGCAGCTTCGTCGATGAGGTCAATGGCTTTGTCGGGCAAGAATCTTGCCGTGATGTAACGATTGGAAAGAGTTGCCGCGGCGACCAGGGCTGAGTCAGTAATTCGTACGCCGTGGTGGACTTCGTACTTCTCTTTTAGTCCACGCAAGATAGAAATCGTTTCTTCCACACTTGGCTCGTCGACCAAGACCATCTGGAATCGTCGTTCAAGGGCCTTGTCCTTTTCGATGTACTGACGATATTCATTGAGGGTGGTTGCGCCAACACAGCGCAGCTCACCACGGGCGAGCATTGGCTTGAGCATTTGAGCGGCGTCCATGCTTCCTTCGGCTTTGCCGGCCCCGACCAAGGTGTGCATTTCGTCGATAAAGAGGATGATTCGACCGTCGGACTTCTTGACGTCATCAAGCAAAGCCTTCAGCCTTTCTTCGAATTCGCCACGGAACTTTGAACCGGCAACCATTGCGCCAAGATCGAGGGTGATTACCGATTTGTCTTGGAGAGATTGCGGTACGTCGCCTGCCACGATTCGTTGAGCGAGACCTTCAACAACTGCAGTTTTTCCAACGCCAGGCTCTCCAATGAGAACTGGGTTGTTCTTCGTTCGTCGACTAAGGACGTGAATAACGCGGCGGATTTCTTCATCACGCCCAATGACGGGGTCCAATTTTCCAGTTCGCGCTTTGGCAGTCAGGTCTACGCCATATTTTTCGAGAGCTTGGTAAGTATCTTCGGCACCCGGATCGGTGACTCGCTTTCCACCACGGACGTCTTCGATCGCCGCCATTAAATCTGATTTTGTGACACCGGCGGCTCCCAGAGTTTTGCCAAGCCAACCTGGCTCCTCACTCAGTGCGATGAGGAAGTGCTCAGTGCTTACGTAGTCATCCTTCAGCCCTTCAGCCGCGGTAAAGGCATTCTGAAAAATGGTTTGAAGGCGGGGTGAAATGGAACCACCATATGCGGCTGCGCCAGAGACTTTGGCTTGTTTGCCAACATTTTCTTCAACTTCCTTGGTTAGGGTCGGAACCTCAATACTTAGCTTTTGGAGCAACGGCTTCGTTAACCCACCTTCCTGCCAAAGGAGAGCTAGCATAAGGTGTTCCGCATCAATGGTTTGATGCTGCATCTTCTCTGCGACTGTCTGGGCAGATTGAAATGCGTCTTGGGCTTTCAGGGTAAGTTTGTCAAATCTCATGTATGAGTCCTATGCTATCAAGTGATTATACGTTCATACACTAATAAGCGTTTCAATTTGTAGATCACTTTCCTATACAGAATTCGCTGAAGATTCGATCTAAAAGATCCTGGGATGCGGTCGAGCCAGAAATCAGACCCAATTCGAATAAGGCGACTCTGAGGTGCGTTACGACAAGGTCTGTCGGGTGCTCCATATTAAATCCATCGAGAGCGCAACTGAGCGAATCCGATGCGGCTTGGAGGTGTTGGGTATGGCGACGATTTGGAATCGCACCAGAGGTATCGACCGCCAATCGTGCTACCGCAGTCGAAAGCTGATCAAGTCCTTGGCTTGTCACTGCGGACAGAGGAAAGTGGAGGACATCTGAGGCTGGAATATCAGTTACAAGATCAATCTTGTTTTGGATCAGCCAGATCGGAGCTTCGAATTGGTAGATTTCATCGAGGTCAGTATCTACCAGGCCCAGGGTGGCGTCGACAACATACCAAATGAGGTCAGCGTCGGCGGCTTGTGCCCGGCTCCGCTGGATTCCCAGACTTTCGATCATGTCGGTCGAATCTCGGAGACCGGCAGTATCGATAAGGATGCAATTCAGACCCCCAATTTCGCACGACTCTTCGACATAGTCCCGGGTGGTGCCGGCAACCGGAGTGACAATGGCTCTTTGCATACCAAGCAGTGCATTGAGCAACGAGGATTTTCCGGCATTTGGCGGACCAATGATTGCGATTCTCACTCCTTCACGGACAAATCGTCCGCGCTTGCCCCGAGTGATGAGACTATCTAGCTTTTGTCGACAGATTGTAAGCGCGTTGATCGCAATCGCCGGATCAATGTCGCCTATCTCTTCACTGAAGTCAACGCTTGCTTCGATTCCAGCAAGTTGAGAGATAATCAGCCCTTCAATTTCTGAAATCTCCTCGGTAAGCGCCCCTATCCTGGATGCGTTTGCGCTTGCTAGCTGCTTTCTCGTTGCAGCCCGAACAGTATCGTTGACTGCTTCGGCCTGTGTGAGATCAAGTCCACCATTGAGAAATGACCTTTCGGTGAACTCGCCTGGTCGTGCCATTCGTGCTCCAAGCGAAATGAGGAGTTCGACTAGAGTGGTTAGCGAAACCGAGGAGCCGTGCATTTGAAATTCGGCTGACTCCTCTCCTGTGAAGCTCTTCCCTTCTTCGAATAAGAGAAGTAAACCATCATCACCGTTGGCAAAAGTTCCTCGATAGGCTCGGTAGCCTTTTGGGTCCACCGGGAAGTTTGAGAATGCTTCCGACGAGATCCCCCATGCTTCTGGACCGGAAATACGCACGATTCCGACGGCTCCTCCTGTCGCCGTAATTGGAGCAACTATCGTATCAAAGAATGCCATGTGTCCTTTCCATTATGAAGGGCATTTGGCTACAGGAAAAAGATAAACTGTTTCCCGTGAAGCTCTTTGTTGATACCGGTGATATTGAAGAAGTCCGTCAGGCGGCGGATTGGGGAATTTTGGATGGGGTCACCACCAATCCCACGCTCATAGCCAAGACCGGAAAGGGTTTCAAAGAAACCGTTTTAAAGATTTGTGAATTGGTCCCTGGAGGAGCAATTTCTGCCGAAGTGGTTGCCACCGACTACGATACGATGCTGAAAGAAGCCCTTGAGATTTCGAGCTGGCACGAGCAAATTGTCGTCAAGGTTCCCTTGATTGAGCCTGGCGTTAAGTTAGTGAGCACCCTCGCCGACAAAGGCATCCGAACCAACGTCACCTTGGTCTTCTCCGTCAGTCAAGCTCTGATGGCAGCAAAGGCCGGTGCGACTTACATTTCAAACTTCGTTGGTCGAGTTGACGACCTCGGCGCGGACGGAATGGACGCCGTTCGCGACACGGTTGAAATGGTAGATACCTACGGCTTCGAATCGGAAGTTCTAGTTGCTTCAGTTCGACATCCGATGCACGTTCTCGAGGCTATTCGAGCCGGTGCTCATGTCGCGACCATGCCGCTTTCGACGCTTAAAATGATGTTTAAGCATCCAATGACAGATTCCGGTCTGACTAGGTTCTTGGACGATTGGAACAAAGCTGGTCTCAGTATTTTTTAAGTAATAGGTCATATGTTTATCCCGCTCGTCTTTTTGGTCTTGCGGGACAACCTGCCGAGCCCATCGAAAAGCGTCATCTTAGTTCCCAAGATGGTGCCGTTCTCCCAGCCATTCCTTAAAGTTCCCAAAGGATATCGCGTTAATCTTTTTGCCGAAGGCCTGAAGGCGGTGCGCATGATGGCGGTTGCTCCCAACGACGATGTCTTTGTCGTACAGACTCGAATTGAAGTCAAAGATCCAAAACTTCCCCACCAGGTAACCGTACTTTGGGACTCAGATAAAGATGGAGTTGCTGAAGGACAATCCTTATGGTCAGACAAACTGACCCTACCATTTGGAATCCAATTTGCCTTTGGTCACCTCTATGTCGCGAACACGGGTTCTATTGTGCGTTGGGGGTATCAAGATGGGCAACGCCAAGCAACCGTTGAACCAGAAATGGTCTTGGATGGGATTCCTCAGAATGGATATCGTAACCACTGGACTCGGAACATCCTGATTGATGAACCGGCAAAAAACTTGTATTTGACGATTGGAAGTGAACAAAACGTCGCAATTGAAGGCGAACGAAGGGCGGTCATTGAGTCTTACGGTTTAAGTACGGATGGGAAGATTATTGGCGAAAGGAACCTGGTAGCTAGCGGAATGAGGAACCCGATTGGGTTGGCTTTTGAACCAAAGACTCACCAACTCTATGCGAATGTGGTTGAGCGGGATTATCTGGGCGATGGACTCCCTCCCGATTACACAACTTCCGTCAATCAGGGCGACTTCTTTGGATGGCCATACTACTATCACGGGAAGAATAAAGATCCACGCATCAAGGAGTCATCGCCTATTGATCGTGTCAAGGTTCCCGACTTTAGACTTCGGGCGCACACAACTCCGATTGACATCAAGTTCGTCGATTCACTCATGTTTCCCGAGCTCAA
>JAYUOQ010000552.1:0-6176 GCA_043760685.1 Armatimonadota bacterium
TCACCAGCTGTGATTCCCTCGATAACCTCAACGACTTTTTCGTCTGAAACTCCAAGTTTTACGAGCCTCATTTCAATTTTGTTGTCTTGGTTGACAACCGCAATTGAAGGGATCTTGCCGGTGTAAAGAATTGCTTCCTTTGGAACCGATACAGGGACTTTCTTAGCGTCGGTCAAAAAGTTAATCTTGCCAAACAGTCCAGGTCGCAAGGCGTGGTCTGCATTCTCAACTCGAATTTTCAGCGTGATCTGTCTGCTCTGAGGATCTGCAGACGGGTTGATGTTGGTGATGGCGCCTTGAACTTCCTTGCCACCGGTTCCTTCCATGGCAATTTTGGCAATCTGACCAACTCGAACTTTGTCGCCTAATTCGACCGGAATCGAAGAAACGAAGAAGAGCCAGTCGAGCGATTGAATAACCAATACGGCTTGGCCAGGCGAAGCAAGCGCGCCTTCATCCGCATTTCGTGCCGTGATGACTCCGTTGATTGAACTCTTGAGGTCGGTCTCACCAAGTAGGGTTTGAGCTTGCCTAACTTGGGCTTGAGCAACCGAAACTGCCGCTGCCAATGCCTTGATGTTCTCTTGGTAAGCGGGGTTCATTGCATTGTTTGCCTTCGCAACTCTCAGGGCAGACAGTCCTTGATTGACTTTCGCTTGAGAAGCGGCAATATCGGCAGTACCTTTTGATTTGGCGATAACAAGCTGAGCTTTTGCCTGAGCCAGTTGCGTGACCGCTGTCTTGTTGGCTTGCTTCGCCGAACTCAACTGGGCATTGGCAATTTGAACTTGTTTGTCTTGGAGGTCTAAAGCCGTAAGCGAATCTTCATACTCTCGCTCAGCAATAAATCCTTTTTCTAAGAGTTCTTTATTGCGATCAACTTTGACTTGCAAGTTCTTTCGGGTTGCCTTTTCCTTTTCAAGGGTGGCTTCGGAAGTGGTAATCGTAGATTGAGTTGAGAACACCCGGGAATTCGCATCTGAAATGGCACCGGTCAAGGTGCTCAATGTGGAATCAACCGTCCGCTTTGTTTGGGTGAGTTCAGCCTGAAGGTTTGCCAACGATGCGGTTTGTTGGTCGATTTGTCCTTTGACTCCAGCTGAATTTGGCTTTGATTCAATCCGAGCCTGTGCTAGTTTGGCTTGGGTTTGAGCCAGATTAGCCTCAGCTTGCGAAAGCCCCGTTTGGGCAGAGGCTGGATCGATTTTCACCAATACTTGTCCGGCGGTGACGGCATCACCTTCGCGAACGGAGATGCTTTCAATCTTGCCAGAAATCCGACTCGTGAGCTGGACTTTAAACGGAGAATCAAGGTTTCCCGCTGCGGCAATATTTCCCGAAATGATCGCTGGTCCGGCCGTTCCTACTTGGACTGAGGAAGCCCGCTTCGATGCCATTCCCGACTTCATCTGCTGATCATTGCCAGACTTAGATTTGATGCGCCAACCAATCAACCCGCCCAATACGGCAAGCGGAAGAACAATCAGAACGGCTTTCTTAAACATACGAAATCGAGGCTGCTCGAACCCTCATTGTACTACGCTCAATCCGATGCTTAGTTCAGCTAGCGTGAACCAAGCACATTCACTTGCGTGGCTTCAATCCGAATCTCGGAGCTGGAGTCGCGACTTTCTGCCCCTTGATCGATTTCCAAAGAATGTCGTTGAGTTCTTCGTCAATCTCGCTCTCTTCCGCAAATCTCGAAATTCGTTCGCTATCTTTAGACCGGTATGCGGCCCTTGTGTTGACCTCACAAACGATGTCTCTGCTTGGCTTGATTGCCGAATAGGGCTCCATGTTGACCGGTTGAGAGCCGAACACTGCCATTGGCGTAGCAACCGCATCGTATTGCGACATTGGCGGCATCCCGAGCAAGAGTTCCATAGTTCGGAGCATCGAATCAGTGTTGTAGAACGTGCTATCAACCTTTCCGCGTTGAATGTAAGGCGAAATGACATAGGCAGTTGAACGATGGGCATCGACGTGATCGATTCCTGCCTGCGCGTCATCCTCAAGGATGCAAATCGCGGTTTCCTTCCAAAACGGGCTATTAGAAACTGCTTCTACAAGCCTTCCGACTGCGTAATCATTGTCGGCAACCATGCTGGATGGCGTTGGTACTCCGGCTCTGGTTCCCATCGTGTGGTCATTGCCAAGCCGAATGCTTTGGAATCGCGGCATGATCCCAGACTTAACAAAGCCATCGAATTCATGCTTCCATTCATCGAATCGGTTGGTCGCCTTGTTGGCTCCGTACTCTTTTAACTGGCCCTTGTATGAAAATCCGTATTCCTTATAAATAGGAGAGTCGGCATACATATTGTCGTAATGTCGATAGCTAGAATTATTGTGGTTTAGCAAGACTTTGACGTTCGGTTGGCTGTCCTTTGCTCCAGCAAATTCAGAATTCCTTTTGTCAGTAGGGTCGATGAATTGGGTGTACATTCCGTAGTTTCTGAACGAGACTTTACTTCGATCGCACAATTCCCAAATGTAACCTGCGACGGGCTTTGCAACATTGGCCATTCCCGAAAGTTCAACGGCTTCGCCATTGTTTTGTCCCTCGGTATCATAGCTTCGACCTCGACCAGAGTAGTTGTATGGCGTGTTGCGGGAACCATACGCACTTGTCATTCCACTAATTGACCATTGCCATCCGTCTTGACTGACTTCCGCACAAACGTGAAAATTATCCAGTAAGACAAATCGTTCGGCTAAAGCGTGCTGGTTTGGACTAACCTTGCGCGGGAAAAGGGTGAGGCTCGGATCTCCGTTGCCCTGCGGAAGATCGCCCAGTACATTGTCGTACGTTCGGTTTTCTTTCACAACATAAATCACATACTTTATTCCTGGGTTTTTCAGATCATCTGATTTTCCTGAATTGAGGCCCGGCTTAATTCGATTATTTGACAGAACTTGCAAGGTGGACTTTCGGAGACTTGTCGAATTTGGGATCATTTGATGGGTGACTGTTCCCGCAATAATGTCTTGGATGTAGGTTCCTTTGTCTCCTACTGGCTTACCATTTGGATTTTTTGATTGCACACCTTTAGCCGATGCGACCAACAAGTGTCCGCCCTTCTGAATGACGCTGGTTGGCAACCAGCCAGTTGGCGAATAACCGGTGAGGCTCCTCTTGGCAAGATCAATGACACCAATGGCTTGCATGTCCCCGAGAGTGACGTAAAGCTGTTTCTCATCATCAGATAGGCTCAAGCCAAGCGGTCCCGCTCCCGGTAAGCCTCTCAGATCAGCTGGTCTAACCGAGACCGTGTCGGTAACTTTGTCTGATTTCGTATCAATTACGCTGACCGTATCGCTACCACTATTAGCAACGTACAGTTTCGTCTGCGCTCGATTAAAAATCATGCCAACCGGAGCATTTCCGGTTCGTATTGACTTCGAAACAATATGCTTTTCCAAGTCAACAACGTCCACGACTCCATCCCTTTCTGAACCGATGTACGCCTTATTGTCCGCGCCAGGCCCTTTTGTTGCGTAGGCGCAAGCCAATGGAAAACCAGAAACAGGTACTTCAAAAAGTGAAGCGCCGGTCTCTGAATCGTAAACCGTCACCGACCCTTTAAAGTTTGTGACCTTGCTGGTTTGATTGTTGACCACAAGCAGTCGCGAACCATTGGAATTGAAGCCGAGTCCGGCAAAGTGGTAAGGAAGTTTTCTTCCCTCGGGCAAAGTCGCCGCTATGGGAGTACCAATTTCGGAAATCTTGCCATCGGTCAAACTGTACGAACTGACTTTGTCCTGAGCCCCCCGAGATACAAACACATTGCCAGTTTTTGGGTGGACCGCAATACCAAAGTAGAGTCCATCTTTATTGGGATTATTTCTTGATGTTTTATAGTCAAATTGGCTGGTGATTGTGCCTGAGTTGATGTCAACCACCGATAACGCTTGCCGATACCCACTTGTTGTTACAATTGCATAGTTTCCGTCGTTGGTCGAAACCATATTGAGGGGATAGCTTCCAACTTCAACGTGAGTGCCTTCCGGGCTAATGTACTTGCCAATCGGCAACATTGTAGGTTCCTGAAGAATAACGATTGACGATAGCAAAAGACTCAGCATGGTTGAACACATTCTACACTTCGAGGTTTCGCCGAAGTGTTAAAAAAGGTGATTCTTGCGGGATGTCCGAAAGGTAACATCGGGTTTCAGTTAGGGTCGATCTGATGAAGCGCTCATTGCCCATTGTTTTGCTTTCCGTAAGCGTATTTGGATACGCCGTTTTGAATGTTCAGAAGCCGAAGACCTCAACGGCCAAAATTAACTTTGGACGCGATGTCGTTCCGATTTTGAGCCAAAAATGCTACAAGTGTCATGGTCCGGACGCGGCCAAAGCTGCCGCTAACCTTCGACTCGACATGCTGAGTTCGCGAGCAATCACCAAGGGTTCTCCGGACAAGTCTCTCATGATCCATCGGGTAACTGATAAGAACCCAGGCTCAAGAATGCCACCGGAAGACTCTGGCGTGAAACCGCTCAAGGAATCAGAGATTGCTATTCTACGGCAATGGATCACTCAGGGAGCGACCTACGAAAAGCATTGGTCATATGTGCCGCCAACGATGCCTTCCCTTCCAAAGGTGAGCAACAGTACATGGAGTCGAAATCCACTTGACCGATTTGTTTTGGCCAAATTGGAAGGTTCTGGATTGAAACCCGAACCTGAGGCAGATCGCGACACGCTTGCCCTTCGATCCGCTTTGGTTCTCACCGGACTGCCACCGGGCCCTGCCGAACTCGCCCAGTTTCGTGCCGACAAAGCAACGGGTGCATACGAAAGATACGTAGATCGAATGATTGCCAAGCCTTCGTACGGCGAGCATCAAGCGAGGTACTGGCTTGATGCCGTCCGATATGGCGATACCCATGGCCTTCAACTCGATAACGAGCGAGGAGTATTTCCTTATCGCGATTGGGTGGTTCGGGCGTTCAATCAAGACCTCTCGTTCAAGAACTTTATTGAATGGCAAATCGCCGGTGACCTTCTTCCAAATCCTACAACCGAGCAACGACTCGCGACCGGATATGTGAGGATGAACTTAACCTCGGACGAAGGTGGAGCCATTGCCGAAGAATTCCTGGCCCGCAATACTTTCGATCGGGTCGATACTACTAGCACGGTGATGTTGGGGCTCACGGTTCAGTGCGCGCGGTGCCACGACCACAAGTACGATCCGATCAAGCAAAAGGACTACTACGGGCTATATGCGTATTTCAACAGCACCAAGGACGAGCCGCTCGATGGCAATATTCTCCTTCCTCCGCCGGTGGTGCGCGCCTCGACTCCAAGCGAAGAAGTGAAACTAAACGCCTTATCGAAATCGATGAATGATCTCAAGGACTCGGTTGACTTAACGGTCGCAGAAGAATATTTCACAAAACAAAGCCCGCCAACTTTAACGAGTAGCAATTGGCTAATAAGCCCAGTCTATACGTCGCCAAATTTCGACATAGCGTTTGACCGGGCTGAAACTCCAGAACTTTTAAGAACCGGCGACGCCTTTTGGAAGCCGTTCGCTTTTGAAAACGGCAAGGACTTCCCAAACCTCATTGGTCGCGATAACTCGTCCATCTATGTTCGAGGAACCGTTACTTTGCCGAAGGCAGAGAAAATTACCTTTGGAGTATCAAGCGACGATGCGGTCAAAGTCTGGCTCAACGGCAAACTCATCCATTCACACAAAATTGGAAGAGGGCTGAATCAAGGCATTGATGAAGTAACGGGAAACTTTGAAGGGAACAGCAACACGCTCCTCATCAAAGTGGTCAATGGAATTGCTGGAGATGGCCTCAACCTGCGGTTATTTAATCCTAATGCGAAGCGGATTGAGTCGGCAATCAAAGCCGCAAAAATGACTCCAACCAATCTTGAGGCAAAGCGGGAATTGGGAGCTGTTTACTTAGAGTTTGGACCTGTAACCCCTTCCAAGGCATCTTTCGCAAAACTAAAGAAGGAACGGGACGAACTTGAAGCATCGATTCCCATGTCATTGGTTGCCGAAGAAATGCCCAGTCCGCGACCAACATTCGTTCTCAAGCGAGGGGAATACACTCAAAAAGGAGACCCGGTCGAGCGGCATACTCCGAGTTTCCTAGGGTCCTTTCCAACTGGCGTGAAGCAAGACAGGTTAGGATTTGCAAAATGGTTGACC
>JAYUOQ010000553.1:0-2450 GCA_043760685.1 Armatimonadota bacterium
TGATTCTATCAAAGTCAGTACAAAAATAACAGGTGTACAGCACGAAAATATGACAAATCAGCATATTTTGCTTTGGTCACACAGTTGGGAAATGGCTTAGAGAAAGTTTCTCGTCTAATCTTCCAATTCTTTCAGGACACTCTTGAGGCGATCGATATCGTCCCCTTGAGCAGTCTCCAGAAGTTTCTTGATTGCCATGATTTGGGCGAGTTTCAGGCTTTCCTTAGGATCGCATTTGATGTCTGGTGTTACGCCTGTCCCTTCCCAATTGGTCATCGTTATTGGGTTTTGCGCCATTCCAACTGGAATGAAAGCGGAAAAATGGTCGGTCAGTCTTACCGTTCCACCGGGATTTGCTCCACCCCACGTATTCTCACCAATAATCGTAGCGCGCTTTTGGTTTTGCAAATCATAGGCGAACTCTTCGGCGCCTGAGCCTGTTCGTTTGCTGACGATTACATAGATCGGGTTTGAGTAGCGTTTGCCTTTTGGCGTTCCGGTTTTGAAATCAACTTTCTGAGTCTTGTCGCCCCTTCTCATCAGTAACGAATTGATATGAGTTGGCTTGTCAAAAAGGTAGTTGCAGAGGAGTCGCACGGTTTCGGGGTCGCCACCACCATTGTCTCGAATATCGAAAATCAAAGCGTCGGTGTTTTGAACGAATTGCATGGAGGCTTGGATTGCTCGTTCGGCTTCTCTTGGATCTTGGAAGCCAAAGAAGCGAATGTAGCCAATGTTGCCGCCTAGGCGTTTGACTTCTTCAAAGCCAGCATTGATTAATCGTACGAATTTGGCTTCGGCTTGGAGCTCTTCCTTCGATGGTTCGCCCGGCTGTTTGCGGATTGGAAGGACTGATTCGCTGTACCGGATTCGGAAATGGGCATCCTTGCAGATGGCGTTGGCGTCCTGGGAAAGTTTGAGAGCGAAATCCTTCCCCGTTGTTAACGAGTCGTACTTTCCGTTTGAGTAGTTCGCCTGAATGATCTTTGCAACTTCTTGAGCCTTTTCCTTAACCACATAACGAGCGATCATTTCCTTTGATAACTGATCCACAACTTCCTTTTTCTCGGTGCCGGTCAGTTGGGCAAAAAGTGAAGATGTAGCCAATGCAAGTAGCAATGCGGACGTAAAAACTCTCTTGTTCATGTACATGACACTACGAATAGAGATCACAAGTTGGTTTCAGGTTGAGTCAAAGAGTTAAAATTCTCAATATGTCTCTCGTAGCGTTCGCTTTTCTGGCTTTTCAGTCCGACTACAAGTTGGTCTTCAGTGACGAGTTTGACGGAACTGGTCGCGTCAATGGGATGAAATGGACATATGAGCTCGGCTTTGTTCGCAACCGAGAGCTTCAATACTATCAACGTAGCAACGTATTTGTTGAGAATGGTCTGCTGGTTATTGAGGGTCGAAAGGAGCGAGTGAACAATCCGAAGTTCGATGCTTCGGTTTCGGCTTCTCCGGTCGGTGGCGCGGCACGACCGCAGGAGGATTGGAAGCGAGCCAGGGCTTATGCCGATTTCACTTCGGGAAGCATCAAAACCAAAGGGCTACACTCTTGGCTTTATGGTCGGTTCGAGGCTCGAGCAAAGATTAATCCAATCCAAGGGCTTTGGCCAGCGATTTGGTTTGTCGGTGACACTCACCCTTGGCCCAGCAATGGCGAGATTGACCTCATGGAGTTCTATCAGCAAAAACTTCACGCCAATACAGCGTACGGAGAAGGCGGAGGAAAATGGGATTCGGTTGCGACGCCGATGAAAGAGTTCTTCGACAAGGATCCAGATTGGGGTTCTAAGTTTCATATCTGGCGAATGGATTGGGACGCCAAGTGGATCCGACTTTATGTGGATGATCGACTGCTTAACGAGACTGACATCACGAACACGCTTAATATGGATGGCTTTAATCCTTTCCACCAGAAGCAGCATATGATCTTAAACTTGGCAATTGGGAGTACGGGCGGCGACCCGAGCAGGGTGCCATTCCCGACGCGGTTTGAGGTGGATTACGTGCGGGTGTATCAGAAGTAATGGGTGAGTGGCAAGGTAGCGCTGCCTCAACAGCCCGAAAAGCCACTGTTTCCTTCAGATCGTGAATTATGGAATTGTGCAATCCATGCTGTGGAGGCTGGATCGCTAATTGGCAGTTAGTCGCGTGTAAAATTCTGATGCCAATTCTAGGTCAATTGCATTTTCTTCATCGAACCAGCCTAAGTGACGAAGGTGGGCGCTTGACCAAAAGTAATCCTCGGCTAAATCGCATTTCGAAGCTCTAATAGGATTTGCCTGCAGGTAATGAAGCTTTTGTAAAAATACTGACTCTGAGTGAATTGGATTGCCCCGAAATGACCGTTTCCAGAAGGTCCTTCGGCTCAGACCATGTTGCATAGCCAATTGATTGAGTTCAAAATCGTTGAGGAGCGGTTTTATTCGTGCTACCGCATTTTC
>JAYUOQ010000554.1:0-2448 GCA_043760685.1 Armatimonadota bacterium
CGTACGCTTGTCTTCAACTTTCGGTGGCTCTTGCTTTGTCGCGGCGGGTGGTGCCGCAGGAGGTGGTGTTCCTTGTGCACTGACGGTTGAAACCGCGAACACGAGAGAAAGGGCGATTAAGATTGCTCGTTTCATGATTCGTTAAACTTCAACTTTACGCTTTTTGATCTTAAAAAGGTTTCCCGAGAGCCCAAGAATTTTCGAAGGTTTTTTCCAAGTCATAATGTTGCTTGAGTTCATGAATCAAGAAATTCGCATTGGGATGCTAGGATTTGGAACGGTAGGCACGGGCACCTACCGAATGTTGCTGGACAATCGGGAAGCTATCTGCCGAAAAATTGGTCGTCCAATTGAGATCGCCCGGATTGGCATTCGCGATCCAGAAAAGGAACGCGCACTTGATAAGGCTCGCTTCACAACCGACTTAGCAAGCATCGTTTGTGACCCAAGTATTGATGTTGTTGTTGAACTTATCGGTGGGGTTGACCCTGCAGCCGAACTTGTTGAAGCTGCTCTGATGAATGGCAAACACGTCGTTACCGCAAACAAAGAACTGATTGCCAAGCATGGATCGCGCCTGGTTCATTTAGCCAAATCGAAAGGATTGGACCTCCATTACGAAGCTGCGGTTGGTGGAGGAATACCTCTCGTACAGCCTCTCAAACACCAATTGGCTGGAAACGATGTCATCAGGATGATGGGAATTCTCAACGGAACCTCAAACTATATCCTTACCAAGATGGAAGAGGAGGGAGCCGACTTTACTGATGCACTTGCCGAGGCCCAAGCCGCTGGTTACGCCGAAGCCGACCCAACAAACGATATTGAAGGAATCGACACTTCTTACAAGATTTCAATCCTCGCTTCTATCGCGTTTGGAAAGCAGGTTCCCGTCGAGTCAATTTACCGAGAAGGCATTTCGAAGCTCGGAATCACTGACATTGAATATGCTCGCTCCTGGGGCTACAAAATCAAACTTGTTGGGGTAGTTGACGCCGTTGGTCCAGACGCGGTCAGCGTCCGAGTTCATCCTTCAATGATTCCCAATACCCATCCGTTAGCCTCGGTCAATGGTGTTTACAATGCCCTGTGGCTCCATGGCGACTTTGTCGGAGACGTCATGTTCAGTGGTCGCGGTGCGGGCTCCGATCCAACCGGCTCTGCCGTAATCGGTGATCTCATCGATGTCGGACGAAATATGGTGAGTGGCGGTACCGGAAGCGCTATTCCCTACGACATGGGAATGAACGTTGTCCCAATTGACAATATCAGGTCAGCCTTCTACTTGCGGCTAGTGGTAAAGGATCGACCAAAGACCCTGGGCGAAATTTCCATGGTTTTCGGTGCCCATGAAATCAGCATCGCTGAAATGCAAATGAAGACCTTGCCCAACGAACAGGGTGAAATTGTTTTCTTAACCCACCGAGCATCCGAAAAATCATTTGCCAACGCGATGAAGCAAGTCGGCGAATTGGAAGCAGTTGCAAAAGTGGCGGCATCCATCAGGGTCGAGGACAAACAGTGAGAATTCTTATCACTAATGACGATGGCATCCATGGTCGCGGACTTTACGAACTCGCCCAAGTTGCCCGGAACTTTGGTGAAGTCAAGATCTTTGCTCCAGATCGAGAACGATCTGCGTGCGGTCATGCGATGACGTTACGAGATCCTTTAAGAGTTGCTCAGGTTGACTTTCATGGATTGGAAGCCTACACCGTGAACGGCGTGCCAGTCGACTGTGTCAATTGTGGCCTCACCATCGGATATCCCGACGGTTGCGATCTAGTATTGAGCGGCATCAATCTTGGGCCAAATTTAGGTTTTGATATCACTTACTCAGGAACCGTTGCAGGAGCGATGGAAGGTGCAATCAATGGCATTCGATCCATTGCGCTATCGCTTGCCGTGTTTGTTGCCGAAGCTCCCCCACATTGGGAAACCGCATCACAATGGCTCGAAGAAAACTTCGAAAAACTAAGTCAAGCACCATGGGAGGATTTGACCTTCTTGAACGTGAATGTACCTTCGATAGCCCCCGAAGAGCTTCGTGGAACGCGGGTTGCAGAAATGGGCAAACGTGTCTACGTTGATCGAGTCGAAAAGCGGGATGATCCATGGGGAAGACCTTACTACTGGCAAGGAGGAGCGGTTGTCATGTCTGGCGATCAACCCCGGACCGATGTGCAAGCCGTGAACGAAGGCTTTGTTGCGGTCACGCCTTTGAGCTTGAATTGGACAGCTTCACAACTCGCAAACCAAGTAGCCACAAGCAACGAATGGCAACTTGAACTGAGCTAAATTTAGGACTCGACTTCGGTAAATTTCCGCAATTCCTTAATTGAGTCCTTCTCAGTGAAGCTGCTTAAGGGGATAAAGATCATCTTAAACTTCCAAAGTTCAACCACCACGTATTCCTTGCGCGTGATCACGTCACGCACGGAATTCTTG
>JAYUOQ010000555.1:0-6166 GCA_043760685.1 Armatimonadota bacterium
CAACTCCAGGAGCAAAGCACCAAATTGACTGGCGAAAAAAAGAGATTGGTGGAGAGTCGCCTGAAGCTGATTGACCAGAGCATTCAAATCGTCGATAAGACAAAAATCAGACTAGATGTCAAAAAAGGGGGAGTTGCATTCATCGAATTCGTTCGCAACGGAAAGGCCGAACCCGAATGGTGCAAGTGGAAAGTAAAAGGCAAGAGTTTGGAATTGTCGGGGTTTTCGGGCGGTGGAGACACAACGATGAATTTAGTCGGATCGATTGCCGATTCTGGAAAAACTTTGATTTTCGACATGAGTTTTGTCATTCAGCAACAGATGAATCTGCAGGGACTAAAGTCCAGTAGCAAGCCCAAAATGACGTTAACTTTTAAGAAATCCTAGCTGAGTTCCCATTTTTGCAACTTTTCATTTGCAGAATCCGTTATCCTATTTCGTATCCAAAAACGGGTCAAAAATTTGATTATGAAAAAATTTATTCTCGCTTCATTGATTGCTGCTCTCACGGTTTCTGCATTTGCCGCCGACGCAACCGGTAAATACAACGGAAAGGTTTCGATGGACCTTTCTAGCGTCAAAGCCATGGTCCGAAAGGAAGCAGCAAAGCTCTCTGGCGACAAGAAGAAGCAGGTCGAAGGCCAAATTGCCATGATTGAAATGCAAGAAAAAGGCTTTGCTAAAGCAGTCATAAGCTTGGAATTGAAAAAGGATCGCTCGCTTTCAATTTCTCAATCGATGAGCGGCAAAAGTAAATCGGAAGCTGGCAAGTGGTCACAAGCCGGAAACAAAGTGAAGATGTTTGGATTCTCTGGCAAGGACGGTGGACCAAAGGAAATGAACGGCGTTATGAGTGCCGACGGCAAGTCAATCATTTTTGATCTTAGCGATGAAATGAAGAAGCAAGCAACCAAAGGTGGCGCTCCTGCGGGCTTTGCCGGCAAAATGGTAATTAGCTTCAAACGAGCATAAGAAGTTTCAAAAAAATTGGGAGCTAGAAACATTGTTTCTAGTTCCCGTTTCTGTTTTCGAGACCTCAATTAAGCGTTTGACATGTTATCAAGTGGAGCACGAGTTTTCCATTCTCCACGAGTGAAGTCGGGGAAGTCCATGCTTCGACCACGATTCGCCACCGAAGCTTCGCTCAGTGGTCCAACAACCGACCAAGCGGCTCCATCATAAACGTCTTGATCCAGCGGCAAACCATTTCGAAGGCAGTAAATGATCCGCCAGAGCATTAAGAAATCCATGCCTCCATGCCCGCCATTCTTCTTTGACTCTTCGCCCATTCGCTTGAACAATGGGTGCTCATATTTGTCATAGAACTGCTTGAGGTTGTCGCCTTCCTGCCATCCATCAGCCGACATCCCAGCCGCTTCCAATGCCATTCGATCTGGGAACCCGGCCCAACAACCTTTGGTTCCAGAGATCAAATTGTGTCGGGTGTAAGGTCGAGGCATTTGCTCATCCCACTGAACCATTATCGTTCGACCTTTCTTGGTCTTAATGATGCTCGTGTTGATATCAGCAGCAACGAACTTAATGGATCGCCTTTCGTGACCCTCGGGGAAATGGGATTTGGCGTACAACTCTCTCGACAAGCAAGGAGAACCAACCGAAACCATGTAGTCAAAAGCATCTCCGCGGTTGATATCCATGTAATGAGCCACCGGACCGAGTCCATGGGTCGGATACAAATTTCCGTTTCGTTTGGCGTAGTGGTAAGTTCGCCAAGAACCAGTTCCATGCTCAATTTCATTCATCTGACCGCGTAAATCATGGATATAAGCAGCCTCGCCATGGATAAGATCGCCAAAAACCCCCATGCGAACCATGTTCAAGACGAGAAGCTCTTCTCGACCGTAGTTGACGTTCTCCATCATCATGCAGTTCTTTTGATTTTTTTCTGCGGTGTCTACAAGCTTCCAACAGTCCTCAACGGTGTAGGCCGCTGGAACTTCGGTAAATGCGTGCTTGCCAGAGTTCATGACATCAACGCACATCCGAACGTGCTCTTCCCAAGGCGTAACTACAAAAACACAGTCAATGTCATTTCGCTCAAGCATCCGCTTGTAGTCATCCTTGCCCTTTCCGTAAGCAGTCGGCGCCGGCCGTTTGTGATTTTTAACAACGTTGTTGATCGCCCGTTCGAGGCTAGGGAGGTGATTGTCACAAATAGCGACCATTTCGACGCCTTCAATAAGACAAAGCTGGCTAACGTGACCAGACCCTCTGGCGCCAACCCCGATCACCGCAACACGTACAGTCTTCATGGGTGGCACAACTAAACCGGCAACTGACTTGTTACCCTTTGGTCTTGATTTTTGCGCTCCCGATCCCACACCGAGAACATTGCCAGCGGCAAGGGTTGCACCAGCAACTCCCGCACCAATTAGAAAATCACGTCGCTTCATCCGTTCATTGTAACCGCTTAGGCTTAGTTAGAATCTATATGGGCTAGGTAAGATTGCAGGCTACTGGAAAAATTGAATTGCGAAAATTAGACATTCAGCCGCTGGTTCGAGTCGAAAAACTAAATGTCGTTTTAGGTGGCAATTCCATTCTCAAGGATATTGACTTCGCGCTCTGTCCTGGTCAAATCCATGCCATTACCGGCGAGAACGGTGCCGGTAAATCAACTCTGGCAAAGGTGCTCGCCGGAATCTATCAGCCTTATTCTGGAGAAATTTTCCTCGACGAAAAATCGGTGGTCATTCGATCACCTGGCGAGGCCATTCGCCATGGGATTGCCCTTATTCACCAGGAACCGCTTATTTTCCCCGACCTCAATGTTGCCGAAAATGTTTTTGTCGGCAGAATGCCCAAGAAGGCGAAAATGGTGGATCACCGAGAGGCAATCCGCCGTACAACTGAGATACTTCAGCGGCTAGGGGTCGGAATTGAGGCCGAATCAGAAGTCGGAAACCTTTCGATTGCTCAGCAACAAATGGTTGAGCTTGCTACCGCCATGTCGGAAGACGCAAAAGTCTGGATTTTCGATGAAACCACGGCATCTTTAACTTCAAAAGAGGTCGGTGAACTCTTCACGATCATCCGAGCATTACGGGACCAAGGATGTGCGGTCGCCATGGTCACTCATCACCTCAACGAAGTCTTTGAAATTGCGGACACCGTGACAGTGTTGAGAGACGGAACCAAGGTCGCAGAAAGGAAAATAGCTGACCTTGATCATGATCAGTTGGTCAACCTGATGGTTGGGCGAGATATATCTCAAGACCACCTCTCTCGATCTGATCTTGGCAAAATTGAAGGATTCCTTGAAGTTAAAAATCTGACCGGTCCGGGATTTCACAATGTTTCGTTCAACATTGGCAAGACCGAAATTGTCGGAATCGCCGGTCTAGTCGGAGCAGGTCGTACAGAAGTTGCAAGGGCATTGTTTGGGATAACTCAACCAACAAGCGGGTCAATAGTAGCGCGCGGAGAACCATTGCAAATTCGGTCACCAAAACATGCCCAGCGCTCAGGTTTTGCACTTGTTCCCGAAGACAGACAAAAGCACGGACTCTTTCCAAGCCTAAACATCGGCTTTAATACTTCGGCAAATATTTTAGAGGAATCCAGCAAGGCAAGTTGGATAAGCGAACGGCGACTAGATTCTCGGTCCACCGAAATTTTGAATTCGTTCAAAACTGTCTTTTCCGGTCTGAGGCAACAAGTTCGGTATCTATCGGGTGGCAACCAACAAAAAACTATCATTGCCCGCTGGCTAATGGGCAATCCCGACTTTTTGATACTCGATGAACCCACTAGAGGTGTTGATGTTGGCGCCAGGCGTGAGGTCAATCAGGCGCTCCGTGCTCAAGCCGAGGCAGGAAAGGCACTTATGGTGATATCAAGCGACCTTTCCGAACTTTTGACTCTCACAGATCGAATCTACGTGATGAAAGGTGGCACGATTGTTGGGGAAATGAAAACCAAAGACGCCACCGAGGAGAGCGTCATGGCACTAGCCTTTGGCGGTGGCAGCGAATGAAAGGTAAACGAGAAATTGGCTTGCTGGTAGTTCTCGTTGTACTTATAGCTGCTTGCTCTTTTGCAAAGCCAATTTTTCTCGACCCCCGAAATATCAATAGCATCCTTCTATGGATGCCTTTGCTGCTGGTAGCCGCCGTCGGTCAATTCCCGGTTATCGTAGCAAGGGGGATTGATATCTCAACGGGTTCAATTGTTGGTCTATCGGCGATTTCCGTCGGGCTCTTGGTCAAATCAAGCCCAAACATACCCGTGCCGATGCTGTTCGTTGCCGGCGGTCTTGTCGGCCTAATTCTCGGTTGCCTCAATGGTCTGATCATTGCTTTCGGAAAAGTCCCCGCCGTCGTTGCCACGATCGGCACTCTCACCGCTTTTAGGGGGCTTACTTTCGTAGTAAGCAAAGGCGATCAAATTGACTCAACTGCTATTCCTCAATCCCTAACCAGTTTGGCAAATCAAGGGATCAACATTGGTAATGTCACTATTTCTTGGCTACTCTTCATTGGACTAGTTTTTGCCGTCTTGGCATATTTCGCTTCTAACCATCTCCAATTCTATCGAAACATATTTGCCTTTGGAAGCAATCCTGATGCGGCATTCCTTCGTGGAATTTCACCCAAGACCGTCGAATTGATCTGTTACTGCGCTTCAGGGAGCCTAGCAGGAGTTGCAGGAACCATGTATCTTGCTCGGTTTGGCTTTGCAAACCCCGGAAGTGCAGGCCAAGGATTCGAACTAATCGTGATCGCTGCTGTCGCCATTGGTGGAGTAAAGATAACCGGAGGATCCGGATCAATCGTCGGAGTATTCCTAGGGTGTGCTCTTCTTAGTTGCATTAACGTCGCCCTAACTGTCCTTGGCATAGACGCCGACTGGCAACTTCTTGTTTATGGCGCTACGATCCTCATTGCTCTAATAATTGACTCTGTGTCCCAAAGGAGGAAGGCAACCGCATGAAGCGCCCGGAACTGATCCCTGCCATCTTGACCATTTTGGTGGTTGCTTTCTTCTGGAAGATTTCCCCCGACTTTCGCGACGTCAACTACCTCTTGGCGAACACCACAATCTTTGCCGAGACCGGGCTACTGGCGATCGGTCTAACCTTGATCATCATCAGTGGAAACATTGACCTGTCGGTTGGTTCAGCTTTAGTTCTGACAAGCTGCTTGGTTGCGAAGTTCACCAACGATGGAACGCCGATTTTTGTGTCGGTCCTGATGGCCCTGATAATTGGAACCCTACTGGGCACTATCAACGGCCTACTCATAACCGTTGGAAAGCTACCTTCATTTTTGGTCACCTTGGCCACCATGGCACTCTATCGAGGGGCTGCCCAAGCAATGATGGGTCCGGCAAGTGCCAAGGTGCCCCAACCACTAAAAGGGATTGATCGGTCCGACTTTCACGGTTTGCCGTACCCTTTCATCATCTTTGTCATTTGCGCATTGATTGTTGGTTTGATTCTCCATCGAATGATCTTGGGGCGTTGGCTGTTCGGAGTCGGTACCAACAAAGAAGCTGCTCACTACACTGGATTCCCGGTTAATCGGGCCACAATCTCGGCATTTGCAATTACTGGATTTCTCATTGGCATCAGCGCCCTATTGATGGATTCAAGGCTCGGCGTTGCAAGACACGATTTGGCTAAAGGCATTGAGCTTGATGCGATTACCATCGTAGTCGCTGGCGGTACCGCTATTGCTGGCGGAAAAGGAACGATGATCGGCACCGTACTTTCTTGGCTATTGATCTATTTCGTCAAGACGGGAATGGGAGTAAACAACCTAAAAGCAGAATATCAACTGACCATCATCGGCATCATTCTTGTTCTTTCTGTTTTTTCCCAACAAATTGCTGACCGATTTTCAACCAACAGGCAACGGAAAACAACTAAAATTGAAGCAAGGTAATCACCTATGATCCGAATATCTTCTATTCTCGCCCTGGGAGCCCTTTTGCTGGTTGGATGTAACTCCGGCGCAAGCAATGAAACCTCCACATCCACAACGCCATCAAGTACCGAAAGTGGTGCAAAACTGAAGGTCGTCTTCATACCAAAAAATACGGGTAATCCATATTTCAAACCACTAGGTGCAGGGATTGAAGAGGCAAGCAAAGAACTTGGTTTCGATTACCAAGAGCAAGGTCCAGCAACCGGAGATGCCACATC
>JAYUOQ010000556.1:0-17746 GCA_043760685.1 Armatimonadota bacterium
GATGCCGGCCAGGAAGGCTATTCCTATGAGCTTTATCCCTCGATCGAAAAGGAGGTTCACAGTTGTCAGATTGGGCTTGAAGAAACCTTCCCCTTTGCGGTGGTTAGAATTGAAAGAGCCTGTTGACGGCACTTTAGCCCATTGACGCCTTTCTCAGTATCAGGATCAATAATCTCCTTCATAATTACTCTATCAAGCGAGTCATAAAGCGGTACGGAAAGACCTTTACGCCGGGAAAGGTGATTGGGATTACCATCCTTTTGCTTGTTGTGGTTCCACTTTGCCTGACCCTTAGATATGGTAGCGAGGCAACGTTAACCATAGAGACTGATAAAGAGATTCCCTTTGAATTCTTCCTTGCACCCGGAAAAGGGTCTGATGATGGAGCGCTTCTCGTTGATTGTCGGATCAGCGTCAGTAAAGGAGTGGGAAGATTTGTAACCGGGTCCGCCGAAAATATGGACTTCTATGGATTTGCTCCCACGTATTTCACTCGATTCCCGCGAAGACTTGTTGTTGAAATTGTCAATCGCCATGGCGAGATTGAAAAGCAACGATATTCCAATGGAAAGAAAGCGATTCACCTTGAAGCACGAGATGATCCGTCGACCCCAAATGGAAAGCGATATTTTGTACGGGTAGACAACCCCTAAATCGCAAATTCGAAAGTTGTCTGCATGAAAAATCACTAACTACGGTTAGAATGAGACTTCAACCATCTTGGCGCGGTATCGTTGACATTGAATTCGCCCAAAAAGGAAATATCAAAAATGGACTTCGGAAATCTTAAACGCCCTTCACGACGACAAATACTTCAGGCTACCGGCACGGTTGTTGCTGGTTCAATGCTTCCTAATCTAGGATTTGGCTCAGTCCATATCTCAGGAAACGAAACAATTCAGGTCGCACTTGTAGGGTGCGGAGGTCGTGGTGGCGGCGCGGCGGCTAATGCAATGTCAGCCAAGGCAGGCGATCTCAAGTTAGTCGCTATGGCTGATGTGTTTACTGACCGCTTAGAATCAACTCATGGCAACTTGGTCAAAGATTTCAGCTCGAAAATGGACGTTCCAAAAGAGAAGCAATTCATCGGATTTGATGCCTATAAGCAAGCAATGGATTGCTTGAATCCCGGAGACATTGTCATTCTTACGACTCCTCCCGCTTTCCGATGGGTTCATTTCCAATATGCGATTTCCAAAAAGCTCAACATCTTCATGGAGAAGCCGCTCACAACCGACGGATCAACCAGCCGAAGGATGCTCAAACTTGCTGACGAATCAATTGCCGCTGGTCTCAAAGTTGGTGTTGGACTCATGTCTCGCCATGCAGTAAACCTTCAACAACTTCATGATCGTGTCAGCAACGGTGAAATTGGTGAGATTCTGTACATGCGGGGCTACCGAATGCACGGTCCGGCGGCATCATTTGAATCAACCAAGAAGCCAGACAATATGAGCCACTTGGAGTATCAAATTCGGCGTTTCCACAGCTTCATTTGGGCTAGTGGAGGTTGCTTTAGCGACTTCTACATCCACCATATCGACCACTTGTCTTGGATGAAAAATTCTTGGCCAGTAAGTGCTCAAGCATCTGGAGGACGACATTATCGCCAAAATCGAGATGGGCAAGCTCTGGTTGACCAGAACTTCGACAACTATTCGGTCGAATACACTTTTGCCGACGGCACGAAGTTCTTCTTCGATGGTCGATGTATTGAAGGCGCCCATGGACAATTCTCGAGCTACGTCCACGGTACAAAAGGATCTGCTATTGCGGCACGAAACGGTGACTGTAATGGTCCATCAGCCATCTACAAGAATCAAACGATGACCGGAACTCCAAATTGGGTTTCGACTGACAAGAGCAACCCATATCAAAACGAGTGGGAAGTCCTGGTTAAAGCGATTAAGAACAATATCCCTCATAACGAGGTCAAGAGAGGCGTTGCTGCAAGCCTTACCTGTTGCATGGGCAGAATGGCAGCGCATACTGGGCAGGTCATCACCTATGACCAAATTCTGAATGATACGCACGAATTTGCACCGATGGTTGATCGGTTGACTTCAACATCCGATTCACCATTGATGCCACTCGCAAACGGTTTGTATCCGGTTCCTCAACCAGGGATTGTTACTGACCGAGAATATTGATTCTAATCAGCGGAGGCATTCTTAATGAATGCCTTCGCTCTTGGATAGTGCTGGAGCAATCGATATCGATCGCGCTCATCCAGCAAAGTTAATGCCGTTGACAAAGGATCAGTAGTAAAGCCCTCATTGGCAATTACGGTCGATTGTAACCGCATTGTTAATCCCTGTCCCGTACTAGGATCGACGACATGGGAATACCGTTTTCCATCAATTACCACAAACTGTTCTGTATCGCCCGACGATGAAACTGCACAATTGTGAAGCATCAACTCGCTGGAATTATTGTTCGGAATACTAACAGTCCAACCTTTTGTTTTTGGTGGAGCATCTCCCAGAACCAAGTCGCCCCCCATTTCAATAAGGGCGCTCTTGATTCCGTTTTTTCGAAGGATTTTCAGAGCTTCATCAGAAGCATAGCCTTTGGCTATGCCTCCTAAATCTAGCTTCATGCCATCATCCGACAAGGTAACGGTGTGATCTTTGGCATTGAGCTTAACTTTTCGGTATCCAACTAATTTTTTGGCTGATTCAATCAAAGCTGAGTCGGGAAGTTTCCCGTCCTTTCTTGCCTTCCTCCAAAGCTGAACCAACGGCCCGACGGTTACATCAAAAGCTCCACCGGTTTGCCTTGAAATGGTTTGACTTCGCTCCAGTACTCGATACAAGTCATTTGAAACCTTGACCGCTGTTCCCTTAGGCTTCGCGCACAGCAGCATCAGTTCACTTTTGGGTCGATAGTCACTCATGATTCCGTCGAGTTCGGCTATTCGCTTGAACGCGGCCTCGCATGCCTTTTACAACGAGTTTGTCCGTAGCGTAGACAACCAGTCGTGCGTCTATACCCATGTGATACTCAACTAGGGTAAAACGGGTTAGTTCCGTTGGCTCCTGTAATGGTTGAGCATTAGGAACGGAAGCACACATAACCATGAGAAAAGTAATGAGCCCCTTAGCGTGTCGAGTTGGATCGGTTATAACGATCGGGGTTTTTCTCACTTTTTCAAACGGAACCATTGCATCCTCAAATCTTCAAACTCCAGAGACCAAACGAACCTCTTACGAGGAAAGCCTTCCTGGTTCCGTCGTAAAAATCAAAATGATGCCAATTTCTGGCGGTCCAACTAAGTTAGCGGGAACAACTACGACGGTTAAACCATTTTACATCGCATCCACCGAAACAACTTGGGAAGCATTTGATGTTTTTCTCGCCAGTGGGCCGCCTTCTAAACCTTATGACCAAACGGTATTCAAAGTTGATGCCGTTGCCCGTCCGAGCCGCAGCTACCATCTTCCCGACCATGGTTGGGGTCATCGCGGTTATGCTGCAATCAGCATCACGTACGACTCGAGTGATATGTTTTGTCGATGGCTCTCATCGGTAACGGGGAAAAAATACCGATTGCCAACCGAAGCTGAGTGGGATATGGCTTGTCGAGCAGGAGCA
Organism: Armatimonadota bacterium; assembly: GCA_043760685.1. Classification (GTDB taxonomy): domain Bacteria; phylum Armatimonadota; class Fimbriimonadia; order Fimbriimonadales; family Fimbriimonadaceae; genus Fimbriimonas. The sequence goes on from JAYUOQ010000556.1 coordinate 3,595, forward strand.
AAAGAACCTTGGAAACTCGACGCAGCTTCAATTGCTAAGCAGTCCTGGAATGCCTCGAACTGTGAAGATGAAACAAGTATGCCGGTGGCAACGAAAGCAGCAAATGCCTTTGGACTTTTTGATATGCTTGGAAACATTGGCGAATGGTCGGTCGATGCAAGTGGAAAGCCGGTACTTTGCGGTCCAACATTCCTCGATCCGGTAACCAAAGTTTCGCCGGGTGAACGAAAGCGCTGGGCACCCGCTTGGCAAGAATCAGATCCGCAGATTCCGAAGAGCCGATGGTGGCTATCCGATGGTCCGTTCTGTGGCTTCCGGGTTGTCTGCGAGGGTTGATGCTGACCTCGGTAGTTGCATTAATTACGATTGGTACAGAAGTTCTTCATTTCGCATCAAGTAAAGGGGTTGGGAAAGGCAAGCATATTGTCATGCTTGCCGGTGATGAAGAGTATCGATCCGAAGAAATGCTTCCTCAACTAGCCAAAATCTTGTCGAAACGGTATGGTTTTGAATGTACGGTGGTGTTTTCGCAAAATGACCGTGGCGAGATAGACCCCGAAAACCAGATTCATCAACCCGGTCTCGAAGCACTAAAGAAGGCTGATGTTTGCATCATGATGCTACGATTTAGGCATTGGGATGACGCCTCAATGAAGCACTTTGTGGACTTCTACTTGGCGGGCAAGCCAATCATTGCGATCCGAACCAGCACTCATGCATTTGCTTATCCACCGAGCTCAACTAGCCCTTATAAAGAATTCAGTTGGAACTCAAAAATCTGGACTGGAGGCTTTGGAAAGCAGGTTCTTGGCGAGACGTGGGTCAGCCATTGGGGTAACCACGGATCCCAGGCAACTCGAGGACATGTCGTTTCTAGTCATCCAGTTTTACTGGGCGTTTCGGACCTGTTTGGTACTACTGATGTTTACGAGGCTGGGCCACCGGCTGACGCTGAGATTCTTGTCCGCGGCGAAGTCGTTGCGGGCATGGCTCCGACCGACGAACCCGCAACTGGCATGAAGCGAACTGCTTCGGGAACCGAACAGTTTCTCAATCGACCGATGATGCCGATTGTCTGGGCTCGTGAGCCAGTAAATGCCACCGGTCGAAAGAACAAAGTATTGACGACCACGATGGGCGCCGCCACTGATTTTCTAAATCCAGGCTATCGGCGCTTGTTGATTAACAGCATATTTTGGGCTGCTGACCTAGAAGTTGCGAAAGCAAATAGTATTGACTTAGTCGGAAAATATGAACCATCAAAATTCGGATTTGGTGGATTTAGAAAAGGCGTCAAACCTTTGGACCACATTGAACTGACCAAATCTGCTGAAAAGTGAAGAAACGCTAACTTTCCTTCGCATTCCGAATTTCTTTGGCAACAGGTTAGCTATGTAAACCGTCATTAAGTCCAATGGAACCTGAAAAACCCTTAGAGGCAAAAAAAGGGATCCTGAAAGTACTTGGACCAGGACTCATAACCGGAGCCTCTGATGACGACCCTAGCGGCATTGCGACTTACTCACAAGCAGGAGCTCAGTTTGGGTTTGGAATGCTCTGGATCATGCCAGTTGCTTACCCGTTGATGGCTGGTATTCAAGAAACCTGCGCCGATATTGGCAGGGTAACCGGGCATGGAATTGCGGGAAATCTTCGCCGTTACTATCCCAGATGGCTCTTACTGAGCATGGTGATAATGCTGGCCGCCGCAAACACCATAAATTTGGGTGCAGATATTGGAGCAATGGGTGACGCAGTTACACTTCTGGTTGGTGGTCCGAGGCTTCTGTGGGCCGCAATTATAGCAGTTGGATCATTGCTCCTCCAAGTTTTCGTTCCCTATCACAAATACGTTTCCTTTCTCAAATGGACAACGATATCGCTTTTTTCGTATGTTGCGACCGCATTCGCCGTCCATACCGATTGGGGTGAAGTTCTTCATCGAACGGTTGTGCCGAATCTCACTCTTAACTCGGCTTCAATTACTCTTGTAGTCGCAGTCCTTGGCACGACAATCAGTCCGTACTTGTTCTTCTGGCAAGCATCGGAAGAAGTTGAGGACGTTCATTTGAATAAGTCGGATAAAGCCCTGAAATCCCACAAGGATCAGGCACCTTTCCAATTAAAACGAATTACCCGGGACACTTACATCGGGATGGCATTTGCAAACCTCGTGGCGTTCTCTATCATGGTTGCAGTAGCTACTACCCTTCACGCCAAAGGAATCACCGACATTCAGTCGTCTGCGCAAGCGGCTCAAGCGCTACGCCCTGTCGCGGGAAATCTTACTTTTCTACTATTCACCGTGGGCATCCTTGGTACTGGCTTGTTAGCGATTCCGGTGCTTGCTGGCTCAGCCGCATATGCCATCGGGGAAGCCCTGCATTGGCCATGCAGTTTAGAGCGACAAGCAAAACACGCGAAAGGCTTCTACGCTATTCTCAGCACTGCCATCTTGATCGGGCTTGCATTAAACATGTTGCATGTTAATCCGATGAAGGCTCTATTCTGGACTGCGGTTCTCAATGGAGTGCTTTCGGGGCCAATCATGATTATGGTTATGTTGATGGCAACCAATAATCGAGTAATGGGCGATCTCACCATTAGTGCTAGACCAAGAATTTTGGGCTGGGCCGCTACCGTCGTCATGATTGCCGCGGCGATTGCGATGTTCGCCTATTGGGGGCAGTAGGCGTAATGAGCCTTACACTGCAACCGAGATTTGCGTTGAACCGTTCTTTGTAAGAGAAAGGAAGGAGAAATATGCGATACCAAATGCGCCAAAAATTATTCGCTTGGGGTGACGATTTTACGATTCAAGATGCTCACGGTCGTGACGCTTTCTTTGTAGATGGGAAGGTATTCACGTTAGGTAAGCAGCTCTCGTTCCAATCCATGAGCGGTCAGGAACTAGTATTGATTCGTCAGCAGGTCTTCAGTTGGGGACCAACGTACGAAATTTTTCGAGGCGGACAGCTCTTTGCAACGGTCAAAAAGAAGCTCTTTACGTTCTTCAATTGCACATTTACGATCGACGTTCCTGGTCCAAATGACCTTGAGGCGAGAGGCGATTTCACTGATCACGAATATGCCTTTACTCGGAATGGAAAAGTCGTAGCGACCGCTTCAAAGCAGTGGTTTTCGTGGACCGAAAGCTACGGAGTAGACATTGCTCCCGGCGAGGAAGACGTTTTGATATTGGCCTGCACTGTGGTGATCGACATGGCGTGTCACCAAGATAACGATTCCAGTCCTGGCTTTGGTTCACTTTTTGGCGGAATCGATTAGAGCTGCTTCGTTGGGCAACTGTATAATCAAACAGCCACCCGCTTGGTCAATGGAACTCAATGAATATCGCTTATCTGATCGCACTCATCCTTCCCTTTCATTCAAGTTCTCATAGCGCTTACAACGTAAATCAAAACCCTGGCCAAATTAGCTCTTCTTCCGCAGAAACAAAGGAGCAAGCATGGCAATTGCATCTCAAAATGCAAGCTGACTCACCCTATAAGGGATTGCAATGGCGGGCGATGGGTCCTCGCCTACAGGGCAGTCGAATCTCGTGCTTTTCGAAACCAAGTGGCAACTCCCCAATCGTTTATGTTGGCGTGGGGCTTGGCGGACTCTGGAAATCTGTCAACAATGGCACCACTTGGACTCCAATTTTTGACGGACAAGCAACTCAATCGATAGGCGACGTAGCTGTCGCACCTTCGAACCCGAATATTGTTTGGCTGGGTACCGGAGAGTCACTTATGTCGGGAAATTCGACGCCTGGCGCAGGAATGTATCGTTCGACCGATGCCGGAAAGACTTGGAATTTTCTTGGGTTACGAGATACTCATCACATTGGCAGAGTCATTGTTGATCCGAAAAATGCCGACATTGCTTACGTTGCGGCAGTTGGTCACAACTACACTAATAACACCGAAAGGGGACTATTCAAAACCACGAATGGGGGAAAGTCGTGGGAACACAGCCTCAAAATCGATGACAAGACTGGCGTCATTGACTTAGTGATGGACCCTAAAAACAGCCGCACTCTCTATGCTACAGCTTGGAAACGTGAACGAGGAGGAGCAAGAAATCTGCGAGGCAAAGAAAGCGGCATTTATAAGACGACAAACGCCGGAAAGTGGTGGACCAAGCTCGGAGGTGGGTTCCCTGACAATGACCACGTTGGTCGAATAGGTATCGATATCTCTCGATCGAATCCGAAGGTCCTTTACGCTATCCTTGATAGTGATGCCGTGGCTGAAGCTGGACTCTATCGCACTGCTGATGGTGGCACTACGTGGAACAAAGTCAACAAGGATACGCTTAAGCCAGGATGGGATTGGTGCAAAGTCCGGGTTTCCCCAGAAGATGAAAACTGCGTCTACTTGCCGGGACAACGAACTTTGGTCTCGAAGGACAACGGACAAACATTTGCTCAGCTTGCCGGAACTTTGGTTCACCTACTGCCCCATGGCTCAAGCATTTTGCACCTTGATACTCATGCGATGTGGATAGACCCCGAAAATCCAGATCATATTCTTCTCGGCAATGATGGCGGATTTCACGTTTCCTGGGATCGAGGCAAGAGTTGGCTCCATCACAACAATATTCCGGTTGCCGAGTCTTACGCCTTGTCATACGATTCAGCAAAGCCTTACAACATTTATGTCGGCACTCAGGACAATGCCGCCTTATTTGGTCCGAGCAATTTTGTTTTGAAAGATGGGGAGCAGGATGCATGGAAGCATGTTTTTCTTGATCCTTGGGGTGGAGGAGATGCATTTTATACAGTCCGGGACCCGTCAAATCCAGATTTCGTCTATTTTGAGCAGCAGATGGGCGAGCTTCAGCGTAAAAACATGCGAACAGGAGAGGTTCGAAACATCAAGCCGCAAGTGGGCAAAGATGAAACCCCGCTTCGTTTCAACTGGATGTCGCCGTATGTGATTTCACACCACAATCCAACGACTATTTACTTTGGGGCGAATCAGTTGTTTAAATCGGACAATCGAGGCGATTCGTGGTCGAAAGTTAGTCCGGATTTGGCGGTCGTTCCAGACGCGAACGGAAAAACACAAAACGGAACGATCTCGACTATTTCTGAGTCACCCCTGAAGCAAGGCGTACTTTACGTTGGAAATGATCGGGGAACCGTCAATCTGACTCTTGACAACGGAAAATCCTGGAAGCAAGTTGGTGAAGGATTTCCTCGTTTAGGGGTGAGTCGAGTCCTTGCATCAGCATATGACGCCGGAACTTCTTACGTTTCGCTTAGCGGATTCAGGAACGATCACACGAATCCATACCTCTTTCGGTCAAAAGACTTTGGCGCGACATGGACCTCCATTGTCGGCAACTTACCCGCCGAAGCGATCTATGTGGTCATCGAAGACCCGCGTGACAAACAAACCCTATATGTAGGAACTGACCTTGGAGTATATGTAACCACTACTGGAGGTGAAACATGGCATTCACTTTGCAATGGCTTGCCAGCACTAAGGATTTTTGATCTCTTCGTGCATCCAGAAACGAATGAACTCGTTGCCGGAACTCATGGTCGAGGGGTCTATTTGTTAGACGCCAAGGCAATAAAGCGACTTTGATTCAGTCTGAAGCGGAGAGTTGATATTTCAAGAGCTCTATTTGGCCAAAATTTGAGTCATTAATGGTTTCGCCAGAAACCAACGCAAATCCGTTCTTTTCAAGAACTCGTTTTGACCCAAGATTAGAATCGGCTACGTGGGCGATCAATGGACGCTCGGGAAGTTCTTGCACAAGCAAGGCTAGCCCTTGGCTGGCGAATCCCTGCCCCCAAAACTCACGACCGATCCAGTAACCAAGAACCCGACCTTCTTCACTCAACCAGCTAACGGCAAAACCGACGATTGTCCCGTCATTATCAATGATCTTAATAATGTTGTTCGGATTGGCTTGAATTCTCTCAATATGAGCACTATAGTCTTCTCGTGTTTTCGCTGGCACCGTCGCCATTTGGCAAGACTTACCATCAGACTGAAACTCAAAGAGAGTCTCGAATTCGGCATCTTTCATCGGACGAAGGCTCAACACGTTGAGTTCAGTATACGAGAATGGGGCAAGGGCATTATGTAGTCTTCAGGTATTCGTCAAGCGTATCGAAGGCACCACCCCATCCAATCGTGCAGCCATCGAGGCTTTGCGTAAATGTTGCGACCTCCTCATCTGAAGCATCGATTGGAATCCAAGTCAAGGTTAGTTCCGTCTTGGCAACCAAATCTATCAAGGTTACGATCGTCAGCAATTCCAACGGCCAAGTCGGAGACATTGGGTGATGAATGAGATTCCCTTCGGCGTCGGCAAATGCGTTTATATAGACAATTTTTTCGACTGGAGAAATTTCCTTGTACGTGTATTTGCCGTAGTGTTTGGTTCCGTCTGGCGATGTAATGCAAACATGATTGAATCCGCCAGGACGAATATCCGAACTGATCATGGTGGCTTTCGAGCCTGCGGGTGAAAGCCAATTGGCTAAGTGTTCGGCATTTGTCCAGCATTCAAATACTAGTGGCCGAGGAGCATCGAAAGTTCGGGTGATCGTAAAGGTTGTCATGGCTTTTCGTTAGGTGATTGAATCTTGGTTAGGTAACTATCCAATTGATCAAATCGCTCGTCCCAGAACTGCTCGTACTGCTTCATATGGTCAACCGCTTCCTTCAACGGCTTTGCGTTGAGTGAACATGGTCGCCACTGTTTGGACTTGCTTTTTGTGATGAGCCCGGCGGACTCCAGCACCTTGAGGTGTTTGGAGACTGCCGGAAGACTAATACTGAAAGGCTGAGCCAGTTCAAGTACAGAACACTGACCCTTTCCAAGTCGCGACAAGATCGCACGACGAGTAGGGTCAGACAATGCTGAGAACGTTAAACTCAAAGTGTCCAATTTCATTTAATCAATTGGTTAATTAACCAATCAGTATAATACTATACGAAGATCCCTTTGTCAAGGCTGGTACTGGGCTTTCTTACCGCGTAAAACAAAAATTTTCCGTGGGGTACCTTAGGACATTGTCCAAGGAAACTGAACTATGTTTACGACTCAATTAGCTATGTTGGCGTTCCTCCCAATGACATTGCGGTATATCCAAGCAGACGCTCAAAAACTGAAGCCATTTACGGTTACTTTGGAGTTATCTCCGAATGCTCTGGATATGAACTTCATGAAGAAGAACATGTCGGGTTACATGCCCAGTGGCGTCGAATTGACCGACACAAAACCCAAAGCCATCAAAATTGAACCGACCTATCAAGGCAAGCCACGCTACGGCGCATTTTGTATAGGAAATGGACCGAATTCTGTAACTTATTTCTCAGTCGATGAACCAAAAGGTCAGAAAGGAAAACTATACGTCGACTTTAACCAGAACGGAGATTTAACTGACGATGGCTCTAGCGAGTGGGAAGAAGCCACCGAAAACGAGGGCGTCATGAACTATTCATCGACCATCGCTCTCAATGCTTCCTGGGGTTCACCTGTGCTCGAAAAAGAATCCGGCAAATACTCGCTGATGATCTACAAGCAACACGGAAGTAATCGAGTCGGCTTCACGAAAGTGAGTGCAAGAACAGGCACCCTGAAACTTGGAGAAAAATCCTACAACATCATGCTTGGAGAATCCACAAGTGACGGGCTGTACACGGTTGCCAAACGAATGGACCGGACTCGGCGTCCGGTTAACCTCTATATCGACCTCAATAGTGACGGTCTTTTCACTGGTGCCTCAGAAACGGTAAACGGCAAAAAGACGATGACTAGAGAGGTCTACGATCTATACGAAGCCATAGAACTAGGTGGAACATGGTGGGAAGTTTTGCCTTCAATCAGTGGCTCCGAAGTAATGTTCCTTCCAACCTCCAAACCTGGGCAAACCACCAATGCGACTATCGAAGTTGAAGAACGCCAACTATTGAAATCTGGCACCCCTGCACCAGACTTTACAGTCCAGACTGTAACTGGAAAGTCGATGAAACTCAGTGACCTAAAGGGAAAGATTGTTATCTTGGATTTTTGGGCAACTTGGTGCGGACCATGTCTCGCTTCCATGCCTGGTCTGGAAGAAATCTACAAGCAAATCAAAGGTCAGAACGTTGTTGTTTTCAGTGTTAATGTATTCGACGCAAAGGAGCCGTTTGACGCCTGGATCGAAAAGAATGCAAGTTCAAAGTACTCGTTCACCTTTGGCTTTGATCCAGCCGGACGAGACAATAAGAAAAGTATTGCCTCAACAAAATATGGTGTCTCAGGGATTCCGACTATGTATATCATTGGCAAGGACGGAAAGATTAAGGCTAACTTAGTTGGGTCAGGCAACGAAAAGAACTTGGTTGCGGAACTCAACAAACTGGGTGTAAAGGCTAAAGCTAAGTAGCTGTATTAATTTGGTTTAACCGACTCTCCTTAGAATTGATGGCCCTGATAGCGGACTAGTCTCGCACTTGTCCCGGTTCCCACCAAAGGGGTCCATGGAGAGTCCCCCGATTCGGCTCACCGTTGAGTCGGTCGGGGTCATTTGGCCTACCAAATTCCAGCAATTGCTATGACTAATCAAAGACACTTGCAAAGTTTTTGTAAGTGTCATATAGTTGTGTTGGTGAAGACCAAATGAAACAAAATCTTAAATTAATCTTGATTGGTGGGGTCGTGCTTGGGAGTTCAATCGCAAATGCCCAAGGTGGGCCCGGTGCCAAATATTACATGACGGCTGGAGATCAAAGCCAAAATTGGACAGCTCTAGGTGGTAGTGCAACTTCGGGCTTACAAGCACTTGGCGGTGAATACAACATTGCGGTATCAGGTGATTTGCGAACAACGGGCAACTTTAACTCGAACCTTGGTCAACAATATGACTTGTTGATGAACTCAACGGGAACAACCTACGCTGGAAGTTGGGAAGGGCTTTATGATGGTACGACCGACGGATCTCGGAACTACACCATAGACTACGGAACGGGCGATGTTTTGTCCTATAATCGCAATTGGCAAGGACCTGTCACATTATTCAATGCCGCTACCGGATTCGGTAATTATTTGGGAATTACTTACGATGGAACAGGAGGTTTATGGATCAGCCGATGGAATAGCGACGTGGTTGAACATCGTTCTATGACAGGAAGCCTTTTGAGTAGCTTCAATACTGGATTCAACTCTATCTCGTGCCTTGCGATGAACTATTCTGACGGAACACTTTGGATGGGAACTCAAAATAGCCAGGGAACATTTTTTCAATTTTCGACAACTGGAACGAATCTCCAAACCGTGACTTACTCAAACATGGCAGGTGCGAACACCCTTGGAGGGGAATTCGATGTCAACCCGGTTCCAGAACCTGCTTCATTGGCAGTATTGAGTCTTGGCGCATTGGTCTTGCTTCGAAGAAGAAAGACGGCTTAGTCAAAGTTCATTAATCTGGAAAGCCACTCGGACTCTAATCGACCGAGTGGCTTTTATTATCTCAACGAACCGAGCGAGCCCGTGGCGACATAGTGCCTTGGCAATTCTTCCAGAAAGCGTTCGACGTTGCGCTTGTTCTTTCCAAAATCAACGAACTGCAAGATAATCGAACATCGACTCGAAATCTTGATTGACTTGTCAGGCATCATTTCGACCGTAATCTTCTCACCGGACGAACCCATGCTCAAGTTGGTGCTGGCCCTGAAGATATTCCCATCAAGGGTCGGATTCCAACCTATTCGCGATAGCGCGCTCCCAACAGAGCGTTTAATATCCGTGTCTTTCGGAATATTTGACACGATCAGTTTGTACGATGCAGGAATTCCGAAAGCCATGACTTCTTCTAGTCTACGCCTGTCAAAGCAATTTTGACATTTTCTTAACCAAACCTGTAACAAACATTGGTGAAATGACCCTCAAGCAGCAACGTAGTCTCGGACTATGTCACATAATTTGCGGGCATTACAAACATGCGCACATAATGGACAGTGATGAAAGCGGAGCCAACTCTTCTCGGAAAACACTACGAAACAGGGACCATCATCAATGCCCTTCATGTTGCTGGGCACATTGATCCCCATACGAAAAAGCCATATTCTGAAGCCTTAGCCCTGGGAGCCAGCGGCGGAATCGCCTTTGGACATTTCATTTTTGAATACAAGGGTCATCTGCCCCACGTAGCAATTCTTCCTCGCAACACTTTTGCTCCATTTGAACGTACGATGGATAACCTTGCGATTCGCCGGGAGAGATTTGAGACGATTCATCAAGCCAAAGGCGATGAAAACCTAAAAAGAGAGATTGACTCAGGTCATACGGTAATTGCCTGGGCCGATGTGTTTTCATTGTCTTTCTCCGGGCTAAAGGGTTCCTCACCAATGTGGCAAATGAACCCCTACTTTGTTGTTGGCTACGACTCTGAGTCGGTCAGGATTGCAACAAGTTCCTTGTCACCTACCGTGGTCGATGCAAAGGAATTCCTTGAAGCACGGGGAGTGGTCAAGAAGGATCGATATCGAATCATCACTTTGTCTGAGCCTGACGTTGAGAGAATCCCTGGTGGAATCATAGAAGGAATCAAAACTTGCGTTTCCCTCTTTCTCGACAAACCGCCGGCAGGATCAGCCAATAATTTTGGGTTGACGGGATTGGCTCATTGGAGTAAGTCGCTTCGGGAAACAAAAAATGCACAGTGCTGGGCTCGAAGATTTGCACCCGGACCAAATATGGTACAGGCCCTTGCTGGAGGCATTGGGCAACCGGGAGTTTGGGATTGGATCGAGACGTGGGGGACTTCCCCGGGTGCCGATCGCTTCGCTTATGCAGATTTTATGACCGAAGCCGCAGTCTGGACCAACTTGCCCAAGCTCGCCCAACTATCCGAACTCTCTCGCCAGTCCGGTGCCCTCTGGCAAAAGCTTGCGGATACAGCTCTGGCGGACGAGATCAGCGAATTTCGCGAACTCAAGGAACTTAAGCATGCGATGAGTGAAATGAGGCGTACAGGTACCTTAGCGGAGCGGATGGCGATCCAGGCGACCGTCCGGGAGAAGATCAAGCAGGTTGCAGAGTCGCCTGATCGATTGGCCGCAATCCAAAATGACCTATTTAATCGAATGGCGCATCTTGTTGACGAGATAGCCAAACTAGAAGGCGAGTTAATGCGCGAGCTTCGAGCAACTGTTGGCGCTCATTGAAGACTCACCAAGAGGATTTTAGTTCGTAAGCTACGAGCGACGTAAGTTTCAGCTTCTGTTCGGGAAACTCCACCGCAATCTTTCGAGCCTTTGGTTTTACTTCCGATATGGGCAAGTAAGAAGTCAAGCATGATTCCCCATCTTGCATGAAGAACTCCACCGACGAGCGGTCGACTAACATTCGAACCTTGATTTCCCCAACTGTCACAACGAGAGGGGCGCTTTTTCCAAGAAACGTTACTTCCCGTTGCTCTGGGTTGATTAGTAACTCGTGGCCACCGATACTAACTTTGATCTTGGCACCAACTTCCAACTGGAAAGTCATTTCGATGTCATAGAGCCCACCCTTCAATTTGGATAACAGAGCGTTCGCTGTTTTCATGGAGCCAGGTTGACCAGTTATCTTCTTTTGGCGAAGTGCATTTAGCTCGGGAACTGGAGTGCGCCAAATCTGATAGCCGTCGCTCCCATTTCTAAGAGTTAAGTCACATGGAACACTCATCTGTTGGTTAAATGGCATTCCAGGATACGGCCCCGCTCCGTTCATCCAACCAATCTGAATCCGACGACCATCTGGCACATTGCTGTAAGTCTGAGAGGCATAAAATTGCCCAAAATCCAGCATTCTTGGTTCGTTAAACGGTGCCGGTTCAGGGGTAAATGTTTTGCCGTCAAATTCGCCCACCAAGTACCGGAAATTAGCCCCAAAGAAAATCCATTTTGATCGTGGTTCGCCGCCAATCAAGGGTCCAGCAACGGGCATCTCAAACAGCTCAGGGCACTCACTCGAACCTGGCAAGTGCAAGCGACTAAGTTCTTTCCACTCTTTAAGGTTTTGCGAACCAAAAATTCCGAATTCGTCCCCATCAATATAGAGAGCCATAATCCACTGACTCGAAGGCTTATGCCAGAAAATTCGAGGATCTCGGTTCTCACCTTTGATATTTTTGAGGACCGGATTTCCTTTGTATTTATTCCAAGTCCTGCCATTGTCATTACTAAAGGCTAAGCACTGGGTGAATGGCTTCCCTGCTGCCGTGTACATGGCAACCATTGGCGGCTTTCCATCCCTTCCAAATCCAGTTGTGTTTGCGAAGTCAATGTCCGCGCTACCAGAGAAATTTGTGCCTAAACTATCTGGATTGAGCGCAATAGGAAGCTCCTTCCAATGAAACAAGTCCTTGCTAACCGCATGTCCCCAATGCATATCCCCCCATTGAATCCCACCAGGATTGTGTTGGAAAAAGAGATGATACTCGCCATTGGCAAAGACCAATCCATTGGGATCATTCAACCAGTTTTTCTTAGCTGTGAAATGGAATTGAGGGCGATAGGTTTCCTTGTAGAGTGGTTCCGGACTAAATACCGGCACCTTTTGCTCGACGTCCGATTGTGTAATTTCATCCACGTTTATATGTCCCCAGCCTCCGATCTCGTTGTCAACAATTTCTATCAATGCTGATTTCCCTTGCCATTTCATCACGCTCCAACTTGACCAAGAAAGAGCCTCTGTGTCTTGAGGTGTCTTCGATTTGCCCGTTGTCGAAGCCACTATTTTGCCGTCAATAACTAAATTGATCGCCGTTCGACCAGGATGAAATCCGCCCCCAATAAGGAAATTGATGAACTTTCGCTTAATGACAAACGACGGTGAAGCTAATGAACCGGTTGACTTGTCTCCTCCAAGATAGGAGTTGACGAATCCCTTACCCTTGAACCCGGTAACCGTCATTTGGTTCGTCAAAGTGCCTTTGGCTGGTGAGCTACCAAATGCACTGCCCATTGCCTTCCAAGCACCATAAGTAGGTTGCTCGAAATCAGCAATAAGGATGTTTGGACGACCAAAAGCAACAGCAAAACCCATAAGCAACATAAGTCATAACGTTACCTTGTCAACAATCCGATTAATTGTCTAAGCAGAAACCTCGAGCTATTGAAGGACAAGCTTCCTTACTGTATGGACGAGTACCGAAGATTCGACGGGCTTGGACAAATGAGCATGGAATCCGGCGTTAATGGCCTTGGCTCTATCCTCGTCCCTTCCGAAAGCGGTTAAGGCAATCGCAGGAATCATTTGCAACTTCTCATCATCTAAGTCTCTCACCATCGAAATGAACTGGTAACCGTCAATTCCTGGCATTCCAATGTCGCTAACCACAATGTCTGGGCGGAAAATTTCTAACATGAGCAAGGCTGACTCTGCGTCTCCAACCATAGAAACTTCGGCTCCACTCTCCTGCAAAATCAGTGACACCAACTCTCGCGTGCCTTCGTCGTCGTCTAACACCACCACTTTCACATTCGAAAGAGCTTGGGTCATCGGTGCAAGTTCCATGGTTCGATATTCTTGTTGAGTCTTGGTCGACGCAATAGGAAAAACGATCGTAAATGTTGTTCCCATTCCCAATCCTTCACTGGCAACCGAAATAGTCCCGCCATGGAGCTCCACCAGATGTTTGACGATTGTTAACCCGAGTCCAAGCCCACCTTGAGAACGGGTCGTAGTAGCATTTGCCTGACGAAATCGGTCAAAAACAAAGGGTAAAAATGTCTCGCTAATCCCTTCTCCATTGTCAGAGACCGTTAGAATTGCCGTTCTTCGGTCCTTTACGAGCCGAACTTGAATGACGCCCTCTCTTCGAGAAAATTTAACCGCATTAGAAATAAGATTAGTGACGATTTGGTGGAGGCGCCCAGCATCTCCCTGAATCAACACATCCTGGTGCGGGGTTTCAATTTCTAATCGAATTGCCTTGTTCTTTGCCGCCAACCGGCAGCCGAGTGAAGCTTCGTCAATAATAACCGACAGAAGCACGATCTCCATATTCATGGAAACCTTTCCAGCACTCATTCGGCTGATGTCCAAAAGTTCATCGACCAATTTGGCTTGTTGCTTAGCGCTGCTTTCGATTGCTGCCAGCCCCTCCTTAAAGTAATCATCTTCGTTTGGTCGCCGTTGCAATAGTTCTGAC
>JAYUOQ010000557.1:0-2441 GCA_043760685.1 Armatimonadota bacterium
TTCGCGGTGGCCCCGGATCGTGTTTCCTAGCAATTGCACCTCACATCTTGAGTTCCGGTCGAAAAACATTAGATACCGGCTGGTTTGCCAAGCGAGATACATTTAAGTACGAAAGGCTTGATTCTGCCGAGCGCGGTCCAGGTGGCGACGCCTGGTTGGAGAGCACACCTCCGGTTCTGGTTCCCTTTCAAGCCGTTCCCGGACTAGAATTCACACTAAATGTTGGCGTTGAAAGGATTCGAACTTACACTTCTGAAATTGTTTCGCATATCCGTGAAACATTCCTTCAAGCTGATCTGCCAATCTTTATGCCAAAAAATGCCGACGACTGGGGTGCCTTTGCGTTATTGCTGAGCAATGACCCGCAAGGATTGAGCCACAGATTAAAAAATCATCAAGTCAACACCGATGCCCGTGGAGCATTCGTCCGATTTGGACCTGATTTATTAACGACTGACGCTGAAATTGAGCAGGCATCGGCGACAACTAGGCTAGAAACAAAATTCTAGCCATCGATCAACGCCACTTCTTGTTAAAAAGTGGATCACATTAAAGTAATTTCAATAAATATTGAAATTACGAAAAACTCATGGTAATCTTGCGAAATGGACGACTACGATCATCCTAATCATCCCGAACCAAAAGCTTCAACCTATAACAGTAAAGACTTTATTGGGAGCATCGCCGGCACGGTCATAACCGGAGTATTGATAACTGCTGCATGGTATTTCCAAGGAATGAAAAAAGATTTTGCCGGGACATACGGCACTGGAATCTTTCTTGTTTCACCAATCCTATGCGGATTCATTGCCGGCGCAATAAGCAATTGGAATGAGTCTCGGCCAACTTCAACAATTTGGCTCTCGTCCCTGGTTCAATTCTTTTTGACCTGCACCTCGTTGCTTATTTTTGCCATCGAAGGGGTTGTTTGCATTGTCATGGCTTCACCACTGATTTACCCAATGTTTGCCCTCGGCACGTGGCTTGGACAATCTGCAATGAACTTCAAACGAGGGAGCCGAAAGCTATTCGTAACGGCTTTGCCGGTGATCGTTGGTGTAGGAGTTGGAGCGAACGCGATGGACCCACTTGCGGCTACCAAAACAGAATCAACCACCTACATCGTCAACGCCGCTCCAGACAAGATCTGGCCACTCTTATTTGAACTACAGAATCTGCCCGAGCCCGACCAATGGATATTTCGAACCGGTATAGCTTTTACGAAAGGAACTCATGCCAGTGGGCAAGTGGTTGGGGCCTCTCGTCAGTGCATTTTGACAACCGGTACGATGAATGAAACCATTACCGCTCTCGAGGTCAATCATTACATGAGGTTTGATGTTCACAACACTCCCCCTTCAATCAAGGAATCTAACCCGTTCTACGATATTCACCCTCGCCATGAAACGGGAAGCTTCAAGGTACATTGGGGAGAATTCAGGCTCGAACCTCTGCCTGGTGGACGAACAAAGTTCACCGGTACCAGCACCTATTCATACAATATCTTCCCTGCTTGGTATTGGGGACTTATTACCGACACGGTCGCCGAGCAAATCCACGTTCGGATGATGGGTGAAGTCAAACGACGAGTCGAATCAAAGTAGCAAATACGCAACAAAAAAAGCCTCGACCAGTTGGTCGAGGCTTTTCTGTTTTTCGAGGTTGAAACTTATCGAGCGTAAAACTCAACAACTTGCTGCTCTTGGAAGAACTTAGGAAAATCTTCTCTCTCAGGGAGAGCGATGATCTTGCCCTTAAAGTTCTGCACATCGGATTCCATGTAAGCAGGAATCTGAGCGGCTTCGTAGTGGTTGTTCTTTGCAATGTCTCGACTTGACTTTCGGTCTCGGACCTCAATCACGTCACCAACTTTAACTTGGAACGAACAAATGTTTACCAACTTACCATTGACATGGATATGGCAGTGGCTAACCATTTGTCGAGCTTGGAAAATTGTCTTTGCGTAACCAAGTCGCCAAACCGCGGTACCCAGTCGCATTTCAAGCAAACGAAGGAAGTTAAGGCTGGTGTTGCCATTCATTCGTTGTGCCTTCTTGAAGGTGTTGGAGAACTGCTTTTCCAACATGTTGTAGTACCGTCGAATGACCTGCTTTGCAAGCAGCTGTTCGCCGTACTCTGACCGTCGGTTGTTGTCCTTCATGTTGGGGCCGTGCTGACCAGCCGGGTATGCGCGTTTAGACGCAGGGCTCTTTGGCCGTCCCCAAATGTCGAAGCCGACCGTTCGGCATATGTCTGATTTTCTTCCTCGATAAGTCGCCATATCAAAAATTTCACGCGGAAACCCGCGAACTACAAATAATACACGAGTGAAGCACCGATTTGCTACGTCCAACTGCGAATTATTACGAGTTTCCGGGATAAGATAGAAACTATGACCGTTGGCGCAGTCGCTCTTGGGCTTGCAGTGTTTGCAAATATCT
>JAYUOQ010000558.1:0-2441 GCA_043760685.1 Armatimonadota bacterium
CACCGCAAAACCTAACATAACACTCAAGCATTGACGATAAGAGACATTGGACATTGGGCGTTGTTCGTCAATGGTCCACAGCAGCTGTGAAGTAAGAGGCAACGGAAGAGTGAGCACCACATGATCAAATTCCTCTCCCCCAACGATGTACGAGTCGCCCGACCTGCCAATCTCGTCGACTGGTGTATCAAATCGAACGTCAGCGTTCGCTGAAAGGCGGTTTGCAAACTCGGCAATACCGGTGGAATAGGTGTAACGGGCGGCAGAGCTGTGTGAAACATCGCTCGAATGAACTCTGAGAGCTTCGTGAACCCAAATTGGTTTTTCAATCCGAACAAGATCATCCGCCGACAGCTCGTTGAGGATAACTTCCTCAATCGCCTTTCCTCGCGGAGCTATGCTTGTCGCACCGGCATCCCAGGTGAAGCCGCCCTGGGTATGGGTCCAGACCCTTCCGCCTGGCTTCGGGCTTTTCTCGAAAAGGGTAACTGGCAACCCAGCTTTGCGGAGTCGCCAAGCGACTGCCAAGCCAGCCACTCCGGCTCCGACAATTGCGACTCTCATATTGTTGATTCTACTCAGCTAAGCACAACAATTGACCGAGGTGGAATGGCACTCAGAGTTCCATGCTTCGATGGTTTGCCCAATTCACCTCGCCAATCAACGATATTGTCCTTGTCCAACAGGTGATATGCCCCTTTAATACCGACTTGTAGGTTCTCCTGAGAATCGAAGGAAAGCTTCTTAAAGTGTTCACTCGGCTCCCAACTTAAGTTCGCCAAGATCATATGACCGCACTCTATCGCGACAAACTGTGGCTCGACATCCCAAACCCGCACATGGTTTGAATGTCGATCGGAGAGCATCGACAGGACGAATGCCGCCGGACTTTTGAGCAACGTCTCGCCATCAAACAAAGTTAAATAATCGACTTTTGCCTTGACTGCGTTCACAACAACCGAAAGCGCGAATAATGCCGCTTCGATTCCATTTGTGCGTTCGTCAGGTTCATCGCTAAGCCTTGCCGGACCAACGATGATCGTCTTTGCGCCGAGCTTACGGGCGGATTCAACTTGATCGGGAATCACCCACCCGCACTCCATCATCGTTTCGCTGTCGAACTGGTGAGTCTTTGGCTGAAGCCCCAAAGAGGCTCCATCGATACCGTCAAACTGAGGTCGAGACCCATTCATTTCTATAAACCAACCTTTGCATGAGATGAATTTTCTAGAGCCTCGAACGCCGTTCAACTTTTGCCAATTTCGTGATGGTGAGTACAGAATGCCGTCGTTTGGAGACAGTTCGACAGGAATGTTGGCGACTTCGGTTTGAAGGAAGACCGGACCCCCGGTCAACTTCGCCGATTCTAGCCCTTCGCTGGTTGCCATAGCGTGCGTCAAGTGGAGGCTGAGGAGTGTGTTCGTGTCGGGAATCGACAAATTGTGCTTAAACAACGTGCCCAAACTCGGCAATTCACCCTCGGTTGCAATCGGGGTTGGCTCGTCTTCGCGAAGTCCTTGACCCTGAATTGTCAGTTTTGCGCGATTACTAATGACCTGACCTTTATGCACTGGATAGGGTGAACCGGACTCTTGCCAATGGCAATAAGTTTTGAATGAAGCGTCGCCGTAGTTTCGCTGGTCCTCGGTTTCAAAATTGTCTCCTGAAAGCTCGATCCGGATATGGATTCCATCATGAATTTCGTAGCTGATCGCTTTGGTGTCTTTGAAAGGCTGGTCTGGTTTGATGAACTGTGGAAAAGACATCTTTTCGACTTTTCCATCGGAATGCTCAATATCCGCCGAAAGTCCGCGAAGTCTAGAAGGATGCAATAAGCAAAGCCCTAATCGGTTGGTTTGTTGGTCAACGGGGACCGTTCCTTTTAAGTCGTATTCGATTTCAACTTGGCCACCACCAACAACTTTACCGGTGATCTTCCCCTCCCACGTAAAGTCCATCTTGTCGTCTTTGTGAACAGCCACAAAAGTGCAAAGGAACGATTCTCTCTTCAAATCCAACTGGAAATCATGGACTTTCTGGACTACAGTTCCCCAATCGGGTCGCCGAACTGAACCATAAATGCCTCTCAGCAATTCAAATTGGCCAACGCGCAGGTACCGAAGTTGTCCCGACTCTGAGTCGATAAACCCGTTCACAGCACCTAACTTAAATTCGCGCAACTCGGAAGACATGAGAAAAGGTTATCCGAAATCAGACAAACTATAGGCATAACTTCATGAAGCAAATCAGACCAAATATCTGGCAAGTGTCCTATTCTGATCTAGGCAATCCAAACGCACGAGGCTATTACAAGGTTGAAGATCTTGGCGAAGTCCTCATGGACCAAGCGGATATCCGATACATCGGAGAAAATCAAAAGCTTGGGTTTGAGCCCGTATTCCATGTCGCGAAATCTAAAGCCTTGAACGGTGCTTTTGTCG
>JAYUOQ010000559.1:0-6129 GCA_043760685.1 Armatimonadota bacterium
ACTCTTCTCGTGCCCCGCCATTGGGTGACCGGGAACGAAGTCCAGATTGGAAGCTGCCCACGCCGCAATCTCAGTTTTCGTCGATCCGCAATCGGTAAACACCGACTCCTTGCCCTTTGACTCGTAGGCTTCCTGGGAAATCGGAACGATCAGACTTGGCGAAACACAAATGAATATCAAGTCAAGTTTGGAGACTTCGGTTAGCGTAACCCCAGAATCAATCGCATTTCGCCGTAGAGCAATTTCGATATGCTCAGGCTTAGAATCGCATCCCTGAACCTCAAATCCCTGAGATTTGAGAGACATGCCGATGGAAGCACCGATAAGACCGGTTCCAACGATGCCAATTTGCATTATGGAAGTCCTCGGGAAGCAAGCATTGGGAGTAATAAGAATAGCATGAAAATAGGACTAGTGACCCGATCTAAACCGATTGGTTGTTTCGTCCGTATACATTGATTGAGGCACATTAAATGTCCGAAGGAACCAAAAATATCTTAAAGTTGATAGGCGTACTGATCGCCTGTTACATCGGCTACCGCATCGTGAGTTACGTGGCAATCATGGCACTCAAGATTGCTATTCCCGTCTTGATCGTCGGTGGCGTCGGCTACGCAATTTACCGTGCTAGCGGTGGCAAAGCCCTGATGGGTGGTAGGAAGACTCTGCCATAAGGGTGGAATTGGTCAGGGGAATTCACGTGATTCCCCTGATTTTGTACCGTTGAATTAGCCGATCATTAACATTGTTCTGCGGTAACGTTACCGTTGTCTTTGTTATGGATTTCTCGAATGTATTGGTCGTCGGTGGGGCTGGCTATATAGGCAGTCACACGTGTAAGGAGCTCAAACTGAACGGGTTTAACCCGGTGGTTCTCGACAATTTGTCTGAGGGGCATGAATGGGCGGCAAAATTTGGTCCTCTAGAACGAGGGAATGCAGGTGACTATGACTTTGTGACCAGTGTGATTCGAAAGCACGAAATTGGCAGCGTGCTTCACTTTGCTGCCAATGCTTACGTTGGTGAATCAGTAGCTAACCCTCGGAAGTACATTCGAAACAACGTCACGGCGATGGATCAACTGCTGGGAGCCTGCATCGATACAGGCGTTTCCAAGATCATCTTTTCAAGCAGTTGTGCGACGTACGGTGTTCCTCAATACGTCCCTTTGAACGAACAACACCCGCAAAACCCGATTTCGCCATATGGGGAAACAAAGTACATGGGGGAACGGATTTTGCATTGGTATAGCGGCGCCTATAACTTGTCTTATGTCGCTCTGAGATACTTTAATGCTTCTGGGGCCGATCCTGATGGAGAAATTGGTGAAGTACACAATCCGGAATCGCATTTGATTCCATTAGTCCTTCAGGCAATCCTAGGAAAACGACCGCACATTGGGGTGTTTGGGACGGACTATGAGACTCCAGATGGAACGGCTGAGCGTGACTATGTTCATGTGAAAGACCTTGCCGATGCTCACGTTCGGGCACTTCAGTATTTGATTGACGGAGGAGAATCGGCGAAAGTTAACCTTGGTTCGGGACGGGGATACTCGGTGAAGGAAGTTATTGACGTCGCGGCAAAGGTGACAGGTCGTGAGGTTCCGGTGGAGTATCAGGAGCGACGCCCGGGTGATCCTCCTGCGTTGTACGCCGATCCATCGTACGCCAAAGAGTTATTGGGTTGGACGCCAAAGCATAGTGACCTTGAGACCATTATCAAGACGGCTTGGGATTGGGAATTGAAGCGGGAGTCACTAGGGGTCTGATGCGGATCATTATTGTCAATGACAATGCCGTGGTAAGTGGTGGCGCGACCAAATGCGCTTTGCTCAGTGCAGAGCATCTTGCCAATGCGGGACATGAAGTTCACTTTTTGTCTGGTCTCGTTGGCGTCGACCCGTACTTTGCGAGTCTGAAGAATGTGAAGTTTCATACAGTCGGCGAGACCCAAGAGCTGATGGACATTCCACGCTTGATCCAGATGGCATACTCTCAGCCAGCCTATGACAAGCTTCAGGAAATTCTTGAGCTGGGCGATAGTAAGAACACGATTGTTCACACTCACCTTTGGAAAACAGGGACTTCTCCGAGCGTCGTGAATGCGGCGCTTGATTGCGGAGCTAAGCTGATTTCCTCGTTTCATGACTACCATGTGGCGTGTCCTCAAGGTCAATTTTTCAACAAGCAGACGAATCAGATTTGTACGTTGAAGCCGGGTTCCATTCCCTGCTTGCTTTCGCACTGTACGGATACGAGAACGATCTTGCCGAAGTGGGCGGAGGTTTATCGATGGAAGGTTCAACGTGGAAAGGCAGGAATGCCCGGAAAGGTTCACCACTTTGGGGTCTTTAGCCAGAAGAGTGTGGATGCGTTTGGTGAATATTTGCCGAAGGACGCAAAGTTGCACATGATGCGATATCCGATTCAGGCGGTTCATGAGCCAAGAATCGATGTTACAAAGAATAAGGCGATTGTATTTTCTGGTCGGCTTTCGATTGAAAAAGATCCGAAGATTTTTGTTGAAGCAGCCAAGAAGATCGGAGCCGAGATTCGAGTTCTTGGCGACGGCCCTTTGATGCAAGCGATGAAGGATATTGGCTATGAAAAGGCTACTTATGCCGGTTGGTTGAACGGTGACCAAGTGCTTGAGGAAATGAAAAATGCCCGGGCAATGGCGATCACTTCGATTTGGTATGAGGTGAATCCTTTGGCGCCGATAGAAGCGCTTGGTCGTGGTATTCCGGTTATTGCGTCGGATTGCACTGCGACGAAGTACGAAATTGTTGAAGGGGAGACTGGCTTTTCGTTTAAGAACCAAAACGTGGATGACCTCGCGGATAAGATGCATTTGTTGCTTGATGACGCGACTGCTGATCGAATGAGTCGAGCTGCCTATGATCGGTTTTGGGGTGACCCTCCGACTCCGGAGAGCCATTCGAAACGATTGATTGAAATCTACGAAGAAATGCTGGCGGAGTAGTGGACGAAGATGGGAGTGCTATGTCTGGGAGTAGGTTAAGTCCTAACTTCGTGGGTACTAAAAGCACGGCTAGAATATGCCCAATCACCCCCCACCGGTTCGTTCCTCACCGACTCCCCCTTCTGGGAGAGTGCCTCGGCTCAACTTATTTCAACGCTCAAGGTCTTCAAGTTGAATTTCTCCGGTGCAGATCTTTATGATCATCTGGGCAATATCATAAGGGTTCTTTAAGACTCTTTTTGCACCAATTCTTAGAAATCTAATACCTAGTTGTTCGATTGCCGCTTGACGTTCGGCGTCTTTCACTTCTTGACCTTCATGAATTTGCCATCCGTCGATTTCAATGGCCAATTTGATCCTTGCACAGTAGAAGTCAACAACATAGAGGTTAAGAAAAGGAACTTGCCTGTGAATGATACAATGCTGGTTAACTTTCGGTCTCAACTGATTCCAGAGCAAAACTTCGGGCAAACTCATCTCTCGGCGGAGGTTGCGAGAAATCTTAGTCATGTATTCGCGTTGCTTCTTCACCAAAATTAGTCTACCAAGGCACCAAATTGTGTCAAACGAGACACTCTCCCAGAAGGGGGAGTCGGTGAGCTTGTGAACCGGTGGGGGTTGATTTGCTGAAACTCCATATAAACCTATTAATGAATTTCGTGCGATGATCTAAACTGAATTCATGATTTCGACCCTTGCTTGTTTCTTTGTCGTCCAAGCTCCTTTGACCCGAGACGATTACGGAGTGCCGATTATCCGTGGTCGGAACATGGAAGAGGCGATGAAGTGGGCCGGATACGCCACGGCTCAGGACAGGATGTGGCAAATGGAAATGAGTCGGCGGGCATCGAGGAGTCGGCTGAGTGAGGCGTTTGGTAAGCAATATATTGAGGCGGACAAGACGCAGTTTCAGCAGTTCTATACGCCAGCCGAGCTACAGAAGCAATTTAATCGTCTGCCCGGCAAGATGAAGGATTGGTTTGTTGCCTACGCTGCCGGAGTGAATAAGTACCTGTCAGAAGGAAATTTGCCGGTAGAATACGCAAAGAATGAACTGAAGCCCGAGCCGTGGACCGTTCTTGATTCGACGGCTGTTACGATTAATCTGCTGCAATTGTTTGGCCGAGGTGGTGCGGGTGAATTGCGAAATTTGGCGATGTACAAGTACTTGGAGCTTCAGCCCAAGGTATCGAAGCGGGCACTGGATGTGTTTGATGATTTTGCTTGGCAGAACGACCCGAATGCGATTCCGACTTGCTATCCCGAAGATGACACGGTGAAGCCGGTGGCTTTTCCGAACCCGACGGCAACCCAAACTCTCAAGCATCTTTCCTTATTGCCGGATATGGGTGTTTTCGAACTTCTACCTGGAATACGAGTTGTTGCGTTGGACGAGAAGAAGCGCATCTCGGAGAGTTTGAATACTCCGTTTAAGACGGGAAGCTATTGCGTTGCGGTCAATAAGGGTCGGTCGCAATCGGGGAATGCGATGCTCTTGAGTGGTCCGCAGATGGGCTTTACGATTCCTTCGGTGGTTCACGAAATGTCGATCCATGTTCCGGGAGTTGATGTTGCGGGAATGGACGTGCCTGGAGTTCCGGGAGTCCTTGTTGGGGCGACGCCGGATGCGGCATGGGGACTGACGACTGGGGTTGCCGACACCGAAGACATTTATTTGTTGAAAACCATTGAGCAGGGTTATAAGGTCGACGACATCAACAAGAAGATCACTCTGACGGAATATGACATTCCGGTTAAGTGTGAGGCTGCGGCTAAGGCCGTTCGAAGGGACACAGAATACGGTCCGATTGTTTTTGAGGTTAAGCCAAAATTTGCGGCATTTGCTAGGAAGCGGGTTTATCAGGGGCGAGAGCTTCAATCATACGAAGCGGTTGTTGGACTTTGGACCGCCAAGACGAAGAAGGAATTTGACACCTCGACCCGGCGAGCGACGATGAACTTTAATTGTTTCATTGCGCTGAAATCTGGGGAGATTGGTTGGCGATATCTTGGCGAAGTGCCAATGCGATCAGCTGAGTTTGATCCGAGGTTTCCGCTACCGGCTACTAAGTCCGCTAGCTGGAAGGGCGTGATTCCGTTTGATCAGATGCCTAATGTTTGGAACCCAAAGCGCGGATGGGTGGCTAATTGGAACAATAAGCCGGTCTCGTGGTGGGCTAATTTGGATACTCCTGCTTGGGGCGAATCCTTCCGAAACAATGTATTGGCGACTCACCTGTTGCCGGCGGGAAAGAAGAGCCTTGGCGATCTTGAACAGGTCGTGCCGGTGCTCGCCACCAATCATGAGTCTTGGAATACGCTGTCGGCTTTTCTCACTCCGGATACAAGAGGCAACACTGGCGCATTTGAGGCTTTTCACGGGGCGATGTTGGCTGGATCAAGTGATGCGGCTTTGTACCAACGGTTTATTGTTGAGCTTCGAAATGTTCTCTTTCTGCCGACTACGAGTAACTTCACCGGAGCGGATAATTTTGCGCTGGTTGCTCAGCCCGACGTGATGGCGAAGGCTCTGCGAAAAGAGACGAAGTTTGATTATTTAGGGAAGCGATCTGCCGCGGAAGTTATTCAAGAAGCCTACGCCAAGGCTCAGAAAGCGGTGGGATCCAAGTTGTTTGAGGCTTCGACGATTCCTGTGCCAGGCGGGAGTGGGTTGGAGCCAATTCCTTATCGAAATAGGGGTACCTATATTCAGGTTATCGAACTTAGAAAGGAGACTTACGGTAGGAATGTTGTGACCCCAGGGGTGGCTACCACTGGGGCCCATTCTTATGATCAAGCTGATCTTGCCAGAGAATTCAAATTCAAGAAGATGAATATTGTGCCGTAGCTATTTGGGTGTGACTTCTTGCCAATTGAGGATGCTGGTTTGTACTGCTGCCCAGGTTTTACCGCTTGAGGTGTCAGTCCGAACCAGGATTCCAGTACCTCCGGTTCCTTCTACAACTTCATATTTTCCGGCTTCACCGGCGGGTCCGATCTGCTGGTCAAGTAAGGAGGTCCAATCGTACTTGATGTTCTTTCCTGTTCCTCCTTCGCTAGATAGGACCAGTCTTTGGGTGAGGCCAGACTTTGAGTCGTAACGGTAAATGTAGTTCGGGGTACGGACTAAATGGTAGTCGGGTG
>JAYUOQ010000560.1:0-2435 GCA_043760685.1 Armatimonadota bacterium
AAGTTGACGGATGTCCAGGCCCGAGAATTGTGTGAGCAGTTCGGAACTCCCTTTTACGTCCTTGACGAAAGGACTATTCGGGATCGATTTCGGCAATATCACAACGCCTTAGACCGAGTCTATAGTCGGACTGAACTTAGTTATGCCTCAAAGGCAAACTCGACTTTGGCGGTGCTCAAGATTGCTAGTCAAGAAGGAGCAACCATTGACGTCGCGAGCGAAGGTGAGCTTCGAGCCGCCATGAAGGCCGGCATTCCCGCCTCGAAGTGTCATATGCATGGCAACAACAAGAAGCGTGAGGAATTGCGCTTTGCGCTGGATCATGGCATTAGTCACATCGTTATTGATCACTTTGGCGAAATCGAGATGATCGTCGATTTGATTGAAGATCGTAGGAATGACCTGACCCAGTTGCCCTACCAAACGGAGTTCCTGCTAAGGCTTGCTCCAGGTGTCGACCCCAAAACTCATGCCAGGATTTCAACTGGTCAGTCCGACACTAAATTTGGATTCAATATTGCGAACGGATCTGCCGAAAAGGCTCTTCTTGACTGTCTCGAACGCGAAATTCCGGTTGACGGAATCCATTGCCATGTTGGCTCTCAACTGATGGACGATGAAGCCCAGAGAGCTGCCGGTGAATTTCTAGCTGAGTTTGCCGCAGAGATGAAGTCCAAACACGGAGTCGTTATGAACCGGATTATTGTTGGTGGCGGGCTTGGCGCTCAATATCTGGATGACGATGAGCCGTTGCCAATCCGTGAATATTGCGAACGCGTCGTTGGTGGAATGACGCCAATTCTTAAGAAGGCAGGGCTGGAGCCTATCATCGGCATGGAGCCCGGACGTAGCATTGTTGCCGAAGCAGGAGTTACCCTTTACACGGTGGGAGCGATCAAAACCGTCCCGATTTCACCAAGCAATACGCGAACATTTGTTGCGGTCGATGGGGGATTGAGCGACAATCCAAGACCTTCGATGTACGATGCCAAATATGCAGTCGGCACGGTTCAAGCCGAAGCAAAATCTGGTACCCAAATGACGGTAACTGTTTGCGGAAAGCACTGCGAAACCGATAGCCTATTTGTCGATGTGAGTGTTCATTCAAATATTCTTGCCGGGGATCTGCTTCAAGTTTTCACCACCGGAGCGTATAACTCCACAATGGCGAGCAATTACAATCGATATCCGCGACCTGGAACCGTGCTAATCCGTCACAATGGAACTTACGAATTAATTGTTCGACGGGATTCGTGGGAAGAGATGTTTGACAAAGAAACAGTGCCAGGTGATTTGTAATGTTTGAAAATTTTGACATCTTAAGACTTGTTTTAAATATGTCGATATTTATTCCGGCAATTGCCCTTCACGAGTTTTGCCATGCAAAATTCGCGGACCTGGCGGGGGACATGACCCCAAGATCTCAGGGGCGAGTAACTCTGAACCCGCTCGCTCACCTTGACCCAATAGGCACCATCATGATGGTGCTTTCAAGCATCGCTGGCGTAGGAATTGGCTGGGGTAAGCCAGTTATGGTGAACGTCAGTAAAATGAAGAACCCCCGGTGGGACCATTTCGTTTCTGTTGTCATGGGACCAGTATCGAACCTATGCATTGCCATGGTTTGCGCCATCCTCATTAAGAGTGGCTTGATCTCAAACCAACTGATAAGAGAGGTTACTGACGGCCCTGGATTTCTTAATACATCGGTCGCATTTTCGAGTATTGGGCATTTTGCTGCTGCATATGCTTTCCTATCTCTCATCGTCAACTTGGGACTCTTCTTCTTTAATTTGATTCCACTCGGACCGCTCGACGGTCACTGGCTGGTGGGTGCCATGTTGCCGCCGATCCAACGAAACCAATGGTACAAGTTCTGCCATGGTCCCGGCATGCTTATATTTTTGGCCCTTATCTTCATTAAAACAGATAAATTTGATCCGATAGGTAGCTACATGTTAATTACCGTTGGCGGCACACTTAGATTTATGCTTGGAGGTGGAATTTAGTTTTGAGCGAGAATAAACGAATCCTCAGTGGCATGAGGCCGACGAACCCGCGGCTTCATATTGGTAACTACGAAGGTGCCTTGCGCAACTGGGTCAACCTTCAAAACCAAGGTTATGAGATGTTCTGCATGGTCGCCGACTGGCATGCCCTGACGACCATGTCGGACGACACCCACCAGATTGGGCAAAACTCATTAGAGATTACGAAAGACTATATTGCGGCAGGGCTCGACCCCGCCAAATCTGCGATCTTTGTTCAGAGCCACGTCAAAGAACATGCAGAACTCCATGTGCTTTTCAGCATGATGACGCCACTTGGATGGCTCGAACGGACTCCGACCTATAAAGAGAAGCGTGACGAAATGGATGGAGCCGAAAGGGAACCGTACGGTCTCCTTGGCTATCCGGTATTACAGACGTCGGATA
>JAYUOQ010000561.1:0-2434 GCA_043760685.1 Armatimonadota bacterium
GGATGGTGGGGTCAGTATGATGATTAATACGGCTAGCTTGACTGAGACCAGTGAGAGCGAGGCTGCGAGGATTCGTCGAGCGTGTATTGCAATTTTTAGTTCGGTGGCCGTGACTATTTTGGTCGGAAGCCGAGAAGTCATGATTCAAGATCAGGCACGCCAACTGCGAAGCATGAGCGAAAATTCGTTCAAAATCGATATTCTGGAAGGCGAGCTCAAGGAGCTCAAAGCCCAGTTAGGCAAGAAGTAGCAAGCCTATATCTACAACGCCGCCGCTACCCCGGCCTTAATCCCTTCAAAGTCGACGCTGCCACTTCAGAATAGGTAATAACGCCAAACGGCCAACCGTATACGTAGGCCAATAATCACAACTTTCCATTCTGCTCTAGATATTTTCTTTGCCAACAAGTTGCCTACCGCGAAGATACCTCTTCGGACGGAGAGGTCGGTGAGCCCAATCCACTCTAATCTTTATCCAATCTTGGGCGAACCGGGTGAGGCGACACTGCCGCAATTTCGCAGCTCAAAAGACCTAACTACAACGCCGCGGCGACCGCCGCCTTAATTCCCACAAAGTCGATCATATCCAACGTCGACGCCGTCACTTCAGAATAGGTAATAATCCCGTCTCGATCGATCACAAACGCGGACCGTAACGACGCCGGCCCCATTCCCGACAAACTTTCCAAAACAACATCATAGGCCTGCGTCACGCTGTGCGTAAAATCACTGATCAACGGAATGGTGATATGGTCTGCCTTAGCCCATCCTTCTTGGCAGTACGCCGAATCTACCGTGATTCCGTAAACAACCGCACCCGGAATTTCTTGCGTGCCATTGCTAAGACTACAAAACTGAGCCGTGCAAACTCCGGTAAAGGCACCGGGAACAAACATCAGAACCACGATGTCTCTCCCCAAATGATCCGACAAAGTCACATCGATCATCCCCTCCGGCGTCTTTCGTCGAAGCGTAAAATCAGGTGCTTGAGTACCAGGTGCTAGTGCCATTTAAACATTATTCGTGATCAGGTCCAAGATTCGCTTGCGATCGCCCTTTACCTCGCCCTAATGGCTACACGCAATTGAAATACTCGTCCAACCGCTTACATTGGCTCATCATCGGATCCGAGTATATTTCCAGGGCCCTCACTAGCGCACTTGCCGTATCAATTGCCGTCACGCATGGAACCCCAGTTTCAATACACGCTCGACGAATCCTCGCAGCCTCGCTCTCACTGGTCTCAGTCAAGCTAGCCGTATTAATCATCATACTGACCCCACCATCCATGATCAAATCCAGCAAATTCGGTGATCCAGCTTGAATCTTATTGATCCGGTCACAAGCAACTCCACGGCTCTGAAGAAATTCAGCCGTACCCGGCGTTGCAACAACTTTTCGGCCGCTAGCCAACAACCGTCGACCGATATCAACCGCCTGCTCCTTATCCTGATCTCTAACTGTAACGCAAACCGCGCCAGAACCCTTAAAGTTGATCCCTGCGGCAAGCAGAGCCTTATACAGCGCTGCCTCGTAAGTTGAATCCACGCCCATAATCTCACCAGTTGACTTCATCTCCGGTCCCAAACTTGGTTCGACTTTTCTCAATTTCTGGAACGAGAAGACCGGCGCCTTCACGGCATAAACTGGCGAAACCCCAACCGTCGCTAATTGGCTTGAGACATCTTGGATAAGCCCTTTATAGATCGGAGCATGCTTGACTCCTTTTTTGCCCGAATACGGCACGCCACCAAGTTCCGACATTGACCAGAGTCCAGTGGTATACCCAAGGTCCTTCAGCTTCTCGCCCATCATGCAACGAGTCGCCAAATCAACCATCGGAATACCGGTTACTTTGCTCAAAAACGGAACTGTACGGCTTGCCCGAGGATTCACTTCCAAAATGTACGACACACCATCAACAATGACAAACTGAATATTGACCAACCCTTTCGCGTTCAATGCACGACCAATCGCGATTCCCATACGGCACATGTCCGTGACTTCCTGGGCACTGATCGCCACCGGAGGATAGATTGCCATCGAGTCGCCGCTATGAACACCAGCTCGTTCGATGTGCTCCATAATTCCCGGAATCAATACATCGTCACCGTCACAGATCAAATCGACTTCCGCTTCTTTGCCAAGCAAGTATTTGTCAACCAAGACCGGTTGACCGGGGTTTGCCGCTTCAGCCTCGTTATAAAATCCCTTCAGGTGCTCTTCGCTAAAGACGATTTCCATCGCTCGACCGCCGAGCACAAAGCTTGGTCGAACTAGAACTGGATATCCAACTTCTTCGGCAACAATTCGAGCTTCGGCAAGGGATCGCACCGCCTTCCCTTTCGGTCTCTGAAAACCTAACTTCTCCAAGAGAGCATCAAATAACTCACGATCTTCTGCTTCCGCAATCGCTTCGGGAGTTGTGCCAAGA
>JAYUOQ010000562.1:0-2434 GCA_043760685.1 Armatimonadota bacterium
TCCAAGTACTCAATACCTAGGTCAGTCCTTAACCGCTCCAATTCTTGATTCAATCGTTTTCCATCTGACTCAAATCCAGATAAAGGTGCAGTGAGCTCAAAGTGTATCCATCGAAGCCTTTTAATGAGATCGTCTCTGGTCATCCTAAGCTGCCTTCCTTTTTGACTTGATAGCCAAGCCGAACCTTTCGTCAGAAAGACAAAGGAATTGACTGGAATTTGAGACATTTCAGCTCTCTCTGGCACGCCCTGGCGCAACTGGCTCACCCCAATTTGTTCGAGATATTCCCGGACAAGCGACGGTTTGCTACGAGCCCCTTTTTCAAGTTGCCTCAACGGACCGCCGGGAAGTTGATCGCCGCCTTCTGCCGAGACTTCCTGTCTAATTCGGTTAAGGATCGATTGAGCTTTCTCGTTAAATGAGCTCGAGTTCCCAAGCAAGAATTCGTCGAGCAAGGTGATCGATCTCAAGTCCGAAACAACTTGGGTTGCCTCCTTTATCGATGAAGGGGAATTCCTTTCTATCAAGATGCCCAAGTAACTTCGAATACTCACCAAACATGGTTGAATCAAGCTCGTTCTAGCTGTAACCGATGATAGCCTGGCACGATAAGACAATATTGACTTAACCATCTTCCGATACTCAGAAAGGGCCATTTGAAATGATTCAGCTTTATTGGCACGAATAGCATGGATTCTCCATGCCTCGTTAACAAATCCGAATCGATGGATTATCCGACTGGCTTCAGCCAATATTTCTTCTTTTTCATTTGTTATTGAAGCAAGATCCAATAGTGCTCCAACGAGGAAGTGGGACATGCGCCTTTTGCGCAGGCCCACAATTGCTTCCTTCAACACCTTTTCAGCTTGCTTCATTCTGCCTAAAGCTATTTCAGACCGTGCAACACCGATCAGAGCGAGATTGACAAGGGCAAGGTCGCCGAACCTTCGGTAAATTCGGCTTGCGCGAAGGTACAAGCCCTTTGCTTCAGCCGCATGTCCTTGAAACAGCTTTACGTCCCCAAGTCCTACAATGCAGTTACCCAGGTTGAGTGGCGACTGATGAATACCCCTAGAATCAATCGCGGATTGAAAAGCATTCCCCGCCGATTCATAAACTTGTAGTACCAACCAGGCATCGCCAAGAAATTGACCCAAACGTGCGAATTCTAACGAATCAGGTTCGGTCAAGGTTCTGAGCTCAGAGAAAATTCTGATTGACTCGTCTGCTTCACCCATCAACAGATGGCATTGCCCAACGTTAACTTGAGCGTGGCGACTATAGGCTATTGCTCCCATCTCCGCCATGGAGTCTCTTGCCTGGGCGGCTAAAGCAAAGGTTTTGCTCGGAAAATCGGTATAGAGAGCTGCGCTTGACGACCCAAGGAGAGCGGAAGCTGCTTCTAATTTGAACGGAGAGTTTTTGAGGCATTCAAATGCGCGAGCAAAACACCGACGAGCGTCATGATGGCGGTCCGACCAGAGGTAGGCATTGCCGGTATTTAACCAGGCTCGTCCTGCGAGCCCTAATTCTCCAAGTGCTTCCAATTTAACTGCTATCGACTTTCCCAGCCGAACTGCAGACTCCATCTTGCCCGCACGAGCAAGACTATCGATGGCTCCAGTTTTAAAACTGATCTTTTCGATTGATCCTTTAGCAAGGGCTCCAGACTGGACAAAAGCCTTAGCACTAGATTCCCAGTTTCCTAGGATTCGTTCCAAGGCACCCTTTGCTCTCCAAGCAAATGACGGATCATCTCCGAACTTTCCAACGATTGCCCAACCTTCGGCAAGATTCCTCGCCGCTCTCGGGTTTTCGCCTAGTAGCTTCGCGACTCGGAGAAAGTATTGTTCGGAAAACCCTGGTAATGGTTTGTGAGTCTTAAGAAGGGCCCTTTTGCTGGCTAAGTCAGCTCTTTCAAAGTTCTCAAGCAGGCTAAGTGTTTCCATCTCCAGACTCGTCAATTGCCATCGGAAGGAGGATCGTCATCGTTTCATTTTGTAGGGAAAGTGGCTCAATGTTCGACGCTTGAACGTCCAACTCAAATTCACCATTCTCGCCACATGGTGAGCTCAATTGGCCCGACCAAACAGTCCACCCAGGTTCTGATGTTCGCCCCCAGATGCGCCAACCATTTGGAATATCTTCTACCTGAATTCTTACCTCGACTTCTTTGGAAACGAATTTGAATTGGCCCACTGTACCTCTAGCAAAACCCAGAAGTGGCTGCGGGTGAAAAATCTGAGCAATTGAGAACTTCCGATTGGTGTGTGGCATCATCGCCTTGACCGTTTCAATAAGATTTTGCGGAGCGGAAAGTTGCTGCACCTCAAGGGAACGATGGATGGTTCGATACTGCTCAATGACCAATAACTCGTTGGCAGAGAGCAAATCGCGAGGAGCCTCGTTGCTCCTGGCTAAGCCCCAAAGCTCA
>JAYUOQ010000563.1:0-2430 GCA_043760685.1 Armatimonadota bacterium
AGCTCGTCAAAAAAGGGAAAAGAAGTTTAGATAAGTTCAATATTTTACGAAACTGAACCGTTATGATGCCCGACTCCCCACTTTCAATCAACATCCAGGACTCTCAATTGACAAGGAACAGCTCTGAAGGAGCGGCAGTTTGTCAGCCCAGCCAAAGTGTCTTTTGGAGCCTAAGCGACAAAGGACACGCAGGGCTGGGTAAGAAACGGAAACTGTCCCATTCCACGGTCACTCATCGAGGCGATAGGACAAATAAGAAATGACGCGAGTGACCCCGCCGAAGGCGACACTAAACCTCAAATGACAACCAAACCAAAACTGAAAACTTTTGAAAAAATGCAGACTCAATTCGTTACCAACTTGTCCGCCGAAGGAGGATTGACGAAGGAGGAACCATGCTTTCGCCTGCCCCGCATTTCCCAGTAAATCAAAAACATTTATGTAGACACTATTCTACATCAATTATGTTAAAATCCCTCTATGACTTTTGCTACCCGATCATATTCTGACCTCATACGCACCCCCAAGCTGCGCCACATTCAACTCCTCGAACACAATCGTGTACGTCTAGAGAACACGATTTTATACTGTCGACAGAACAATATCCGTAGTCTCTTCATTGCCGAGCAAGACAGCAGTCGCCCCCTCTTCCTCAAATTTTCGTACCTTCGCCCTCAGCTTTGCACCGTCACGAGCATCATGTGCTTCGGTCCAGAAGAGCATGAGGCGATTGAGATCGCCAAAGCCGTAATGATGTACGACATGAACCAAGAGGTCCCGATCATGATCATCAACAATGACCCCACCAGTAACGCCTTTTCGTTCGTTGTGGTTGTGGTGTAGCCGTGGCTCAGAAATCGGTTATTTTGTGGGTAGAACTGATGGAGTTCTACATCGATCGAAACGGCAAAGATGTTCCTCAAGTGGTCCATCGAGGTGATATCGTACTCGACGCCAATGCAATCGCTCGGAAAAGAGGTGTCACAAAGGGCATTCTTACCAAGCAGGCTCGCGCCATCCTCAGCGAAGGCGAATTCATCCCCTGGGAAGAAGAAACCTATCTCCGCAAACAAGCCGATTGGCTGGATCTGTGCATCGCCTTTTCCAACATAATCGAACCTGCCGACCAGCACGCAGCTTGGATCGACCTCAGTGCCCACCCCCAACCCATCGACATCGCTGATGAACTCTTTCGTACCCTCCAAAGAGCGACCAAACTCACTCTCTCCACCGGGTTAGCGAGTTCCAAATGGCTGGCTCAACTGGCAGCGAAGTACGACGACTGTGGTCCGGCCTTGCATAGCCCACCAACATTTCTCGCCGGACTTCCAGTTCAGGAGCTTTTGCCCGTTCCACTTGAATATCGACAGCGGCTCCAGTTCCTGGGCTATTCAAAGATCGGCGACGTAGCACACATCCCATTCCCCGTTCTTCAGGAGCAATTTGATCAAGCCAGTTTTCTAATCCAAAATTCGGCGAAAGGAGGGGCTTATGTTCCAGTTGAAGCCGCCTATCCACCTGCTTCAATCCTAGAAAAATTCATCTTCGATGGCTTAGCTGAATCATTAGAAGCAATTCAGAACACCATTGAGCTTCTCGCTCAACGCATTGGGAAACGGCTCGAACTCCAGAACCTTGAAGGATGCCTCGTCAGCATGACTCTAGAGTTTGAAGACGGCAAAACCAAGCTAATCAGCCGCACATTTAGCAAGCCCCTGCGCGACCCAAAAACCGTTCTTCCAAGCTTGCAGTTGCTCCTCGATAAAAACCTTAACCGCCCATTAGCCGCTATTCAAATTCTCCTTTCTGGATTAAAAAAAGTGACCATTGAGCAGGGTGCTTTCTTAGAAAAATCAGGAACAAGGACACCCCGACGACTTGAATCCGCAATCAAAAAAGCCCAGGCGGTTTTTGGCGATAGCTCGGTCAAACTGGGCAAGGAAATACAATTGCCCCGACGTGTGTATGTCTTGCGGGAGTGGAAGAATGTCACCGGGTGGCGATAACATCCTCGCCCATTGGCGAGAAATCGGTGAGTGGTGGGAGAACGAAGAACCCCGAGAATTCCGTCGCTTTGTCGATACTCTCAACGTCATCCGTGAAACAGGCGAAGGCTTTAGGTACGGCGAAAACGGACACACCCAACCCCGCCTCAGCAGCAAGCTTCGAGTGCGTGATGAGAAGGTCGCAAAAGCGATGGGATACGCTCCCGAACCGACCTATTCCGATTACCAAACAAACCAACGTAAAGAGCCACTTGCCTTGCTTCACACGGTCAGCGGGTACTCCTACGGACGATCGACCATGCATGCTTCGGACATCCTCACTTACCCCGAGGCGCAAGGGTACGAAGCGGTACTTCTAGCCGACACCTTCTCCTTGACTGGAGCCGTCGAGTTTGCCAAAGTCGCCAAAGAACTAGGATGCCAA
>JAYUOQ010000564.1:0-6090 GCA_043760685.1 Armatimonadota bacterium
AGTTCTAGAGCGACTTCGGTTTCCCACTCGTTGTGAACTTCAACTAAGACATCGAGGTTTCTTCCGCGGGCAGCTAAATAGAGTGACTTCAATTGAGCAGATTGCGTGCTTTTGATTGTCGCCGGACTACAACCTGATCAATTGAAGTCACTCTATTTAGCTGCCCGCGGAAGAAACCTCGATGTCTTAGTTGAAGTTCACAACGAGTGGGAAACCGAAGTCGCTCTAGAACTGAAACCCGATATGATTGGAATCAATAATCGGGATTTAGCTACCTTCGAAACCGATATTAGAACAACTGAAAGGCTCATCAAAATGATCCCGGAAGGAATATTGAAAGTAAGTGAAAGCGCATTGCACTCACGAAAGGACGTTCAATTAGTTGAGTCGTACGGTGCTGACTGTGTTTTGATTGGAACTGCTTTTTGTGGCTCGCCAGACATCGGTGCCAAGGTTAGAGAGGTGATGGGAAGTTGACACGAGTAAAGATATGTGGCTTGACCAATTTTAAGGATGCCGAACTGGCAATTGAGTTTGGCGCCGACGCAATTGGCTTTATCCATGAGCCGTCATCTCCACGCTGTATCGGTGACTTCGATCTCGAGTGGCTGAAGGCATTACCACCCCTTCCCGTCAAAATCGCAGTTTTTGGGAAAGTAAACCGTCCGGCATTCCCTGGAATTTTTGACCTGGTCCAAGGAGTTGAATGGGAAGAGTATCCCGAACCGGCGACCAAGCGAATACACGTATTAAGAGTTCGCCCCGGGCAGAAACCATCGGACTTCTCTGGTCTGACCATCAATTCTGCCGCAATCCTACTGGACGCCTACAAAGACGGCGCATACGGCGGAACCGGGATGGTCATCGATTGGGGATTTGCGTCTGAATTTGTTCAATGTGCTGAACGCCCTGTCATCTTGGCAGGGGGGCTAACTCCCGCAAATGTAGCTGAAGCAGTTCAAAGGGTACGACCGTTCATGGTTGATGTATCCAGCGGCATTGAAGAAAAAAGCGGATTGAAAGACGCAATGATGATGCGGGACTTCATTCAGGCTGCAAAGCAAGCCTAGTTCGTAACTAGAGTAGCTGGTGAGCGTCATTCAAGTGTGTTGATTCTTATTGGGTGCCAAATCTCAAAGCTCGGTTCTGTTCTAGACTTTGAAAAGCAAACGATAAAAATCCAAAGATCGTCCCATTCCTCTAGCGTATCAACTAAACAGATTCGAATTGGAGGAGGACATGAAGATGTCCAAATGCTTCAAAGGTTGATCCAAGGCAACTTAATCAGAATTGACCTTTATGAAAGGACCGGTCTTGAAAAAGCAAAGGGTCTAACTTTTCAATACAATCAAGACCATGACGGACTCTATTTCCTCATGCGACCAGGAGCAAGACGAGAACCGCAAAATTTTTTGAATCCAAAAAGTGGTCTAGAACTCGATCAACGGCAAGAGGCGATTGAAAGTTTGGACCAATCGAAAAAGCCTGATTGGTCAACAACGGGCACAAGCAGCAACACAAATTTAGTCAGGTTTTGTGAATTGTATTGGTCAACAACTTTGGCTCCCACTACATCCAAGATGGAAATTTCGTGGGAGAAGTGTATTGCTAGACAAGACTATTTTCGAGGAATAAAGGGTTCTCAAAAGGCACTTGCTTCAATGTTTACATTTGCCTGTACGGAATTCTCCGATACGCCAGAAGTTCAACTAATCCTTTCGAAGGCGATGATAAAGCGGGATTCGACGAACCCAATTGCGTGGTGGTACTTGTGCAGACTCGACAATACAAGCCTATCGGCTCGAATTGATTTAGATTGGCGAAAGCAAAAAGAGAGGATTCAAAAGCGAATGGGGACTTGGAAAATCGGTAAGGCTCACCTTGAGAAGAGGTTCTCTGAATGCCTTTGAAAAAAATGCGAGGGAGCTGAAAGGAGAGCTTAAGCTACCCTCGCCAAGGCTTGCACCTGTTGCTTCGACCCCACGTGTAAATTTCTCCCCCGGGGGTTCCCGCAACGGTACTCGTAATCTTACGGGGTAATCGCAGGAATGTCAATGTTAAATTTGAAATAATTTTGTATTTCTTGACTAATATCGCTCTCGGACGAAGAAAACGGGAGTAGCCGCGATGTTTGAGCCAACTCATCTGGCCTTAAATTCAACATGCCTGGGCACGATCAATCACCTCGTACATTTACCGGGAAGCTTCGCCGCCGTATTTCCAGCTTACAAACTGAGAGAGCCATTCATCCCGGTCCAATTGCCGAATCCAAAATTTTTGGGAACTTTGGCATTAAATATGTTGTCTCTTCACCTGCCAGGCACCGCGTAAGAGCTTGGACTAGGTATCATTACGCCGAAATCATATCAAAAAGGAGGTGTGCGACCCTTGGCCGCCGCCATAGAAACTAAGAAACTAACGAAAAGCTATAAAAGTAAAGCGCATGGAATGGTTGACGTCGTAAGTCAACTTGATTTACACGTTGAAGAAGGCGAAATTTTCGGATTCCTCGGACCAAATGGTGCGGGTAAGACGACGACAATCAAGATGCTCCTGAGCATCATTGAGCCAACTGAAGGTGAAGCATACGTTTTAGGTAAAGAGCTTGGCGATTTTGATGTACACAAACTCATCAGCTACGTTCCCGAACGACCCTATTACTACGAGTACATGACTGGAATGGAGATCCTTAAGTTTTACGGATCTTTGTTTGGAATCTCGGACACTGCCCGCATGGAAATGCTGCTTGAAAAAGTAAATCTCCATCGAGACAAGACCAAAACAATCTCCCAGTTCTCAAAGGGCATGCAGCAAAGGATCGGACTCGCTCAAGCTTTGATCAACGATCCAAAGTTGCTCTTCCTTGATGAGCCAACGGGTGGTCTTGACCCAATTGCTCACCGCGAAATCCGTGACCTTATTCTCGGTTTTAGGGAAGAAGGAAGAACTGTATTTATCTCATCCCACGAACTGAGCGAAGTCGAATTGATCTGCGATCGAGTCGCAATAATCAACCACGGAGTCATTGCTCGTCAGGGCAAGTTAACTGAGCTGCTGAAAGGCGGTCGAGTTGAACTCACGGTTGCTGGCGTCAAACGCGGTGTATTTGAAGATATGAAAATTGCTGATAGCAACGTTCACGACATTGCCGGTGCCGTACTTTTTGACGTACCAGAAGAAGCAGATATTAACGCAGTTATTGATGCAGTTCGAGCCCATAAAGGTTCAATTTCTGGCGTTGTTCCTCGAAAGAAACGACTCGAAGATCTGTTCGTCGAGACAGTGAATGAGAAGAATAAAGGAGACAACCGACTATGAGACCCATTCTTGCAATCGCAAAGGCTACCGTCGGTGAAGCAATTCGTCGACGTGTACTGCTGATCATTCTTTTCATCGCCACAATCTTGCTGTTCATTGCTCCGTTGCTTGGAGTTCTCTCCCAGCGACAAGAGCAAACGGTTTTGACTGGATTTGTCCTTGGCATCGTCCAGTTGAGCAGCGCGGTCATCGCGATTACCCTGACCGTTTACATGTTGCCAAACGAAGTCGAGCGAAGGACAATTTATACGATCCTCTCGAAGCCTGTTCAAAGGTATCAATTCCTTCTCGGAAAGTACCTAGGAGCCGTTGCGGCCCTTGGGCTCATGATGGGATTGATGTCCTGCGTCACGCTCCTCGAATTCGGAATTATGCAAAATAATTGGGGCAAAGGAGTTGAATTGCTTCAAGGTATTGGCATGTTCTTTATTCAAATGAGCTTGCTGGCATCCGTTGCAATGTGTCTTTCGACATTTATTGCTCCGCTGGTTAACTTCTTCTTGACGGGTGGCATTTACTTGATCGGAACCTTAGGTTATGCGTTTTTCGATTCCTTTTCGAGGAATCCAAATGCGTCAACCTACTCGAAATGGTTAGCGTGGTTTGTCAGTACGGTTCTCCCAAATTTTGCGAGCTACAACGTTCAGAACAAACTCATTAACCCTGAGACAGTTATTACGAATCCGGTTCAATACGCAGTCAACGCCGTGATCTATGGTGTGGTTTATATCACTATCATGCTCATCGCTGGCATGCTTATTTTTGACAGAAAAGAGGTCTAAGAATTGGCACATCCAAGTAAATCAGGCGTACGAAAGAAGCTTTTGTCCTTGGGATTGGTACTTTTTGGGTTCCAAGCACTTTGGGGAACGACTATGGTCTTCCCAGGGTGGAAGAAGAACTATAGCCCTGTTCAAGAGAATAAAGACCTCATTTCTGGCGCGCTATCAGCTGACCAAATGCTTTTCGCATTGGCTGGTTTTCGCGAGCTCATTGCTGGAATCCTTTGGGTTCGAGCAGATTCGTTCTTTGAATCCGGAAACTACGATGCAATCCTCCCAATTATCCGATTGGTTACATTCCTCGATCCTCACCAGATCGACGTGTACGCAACCGGTATGTGGCACATCGGCTATAACTTCACCGATGAAGAGCAGCGGTCAGATCGACGATATTTGCCATCTGCTTTGGCACTCGGTAAAGAAGGAGCAATGCAGAATCCGACAACTTATGAGTTGTATTTCGAAACAGCATGGCTCTGGTATCACAAAATTGATGACAACTACGAGAAAGCAGTTGAATGGATGGAGAAGGCGGATAAAGT
This sequence comes from Armatimonadota bacterium, assembly GCA_043760685.1. Taxonomy (GTDB): domain Bacteria; phylum Armatimonadota; class Fimbriimonadia; order Fimbriimonadales; family Fimbriimonadaceae; genus Fimbriimonas. Next base: position 4,643 of record JAYUOQ010000564.1, read on the forward strand.
TGGCGACATTAAATTGCAGCCAGCAAGACGAAACCTCCTAAGCCGACTGTACGAACGAAATGGTCAGATCGACAAAGCGTTGAACCACTGGTTCTCCGTATACGATATCGCTCAAGCCGAATACGAAAAGGACGCCGAACGCAGAAACTTCTCGTTACACCAAAACCGCGACACCATCGAAAATAACCTCGATACGTTGTTAATCCGAATGTCGCAGCGTGGCTATCTGGCCGGAAAAGAAGGTCGGAGCCTAGCCGCATACGATGTTAACCCACCGTTCGATGTAGCATTTGGAGCGAAAGTCACGGTTACTTCCGAACGTGTTCTCCGGGTTCAAGGAAACTGGGATGTCTTGTCCGTAGGTACAAGAATCAGATGCATTCTTCGAGATGCAGATTTCCCCGATGCGATTCCTGGTGGAGTTCTTTGGGATTCCTCCGCAGACATCAACTTCGATCCGTCACGTGAGAAAACGTACATGATGGAGCAACTGTTCGTGAGAAACCAACGGTTTGACAAAACCATTGACATGAGCCGTGATCCGACGATGTATCCTTTCACAAAGAAGAACTACATCTTGGAGTTCTACTACAATCCTCGATCGGCTCCTGAACACATTCAAGACAAATTTGGATGGAATGGCGAAGGAATGACTGACAAGATTCCGAGCAATATTAGGACTGATATCCGTCCTAATCAACGATGCTTCTTTTATTCGATGGAGCTAACAAGAGATCAAATTCTTTTGCGTGGCGACTCAAGAGGAAAGACCGTTACGATCAAATCTAACGGCTATCGAGAAACCAAGCAAGACTATAATCAAGATGATCTAAAGACGGAATCTCCCGCTCTTGGTGGTCAATAACAGAGCAAGTAAGTGCCCGGCGGTGCTAAAATTCATCGCCGGGAACTGCGCAGCAGCAGTTCATCGAACCTCGCCAGGGCCGGAAGGCAGCAACGATAAGGTGAAACTCTGGGTGACGTGGACCTCCCGGCATTGAATTAATCACGTGGCACAACTTGCTCTCTACCGAAAATACCGCAGTCAGACCTTCGAAGATCTGATCGGGCAAGACCATGTCGTCAGAACCATCCAGAACGCTTTAAACACTGGTCGCACTGCTCAAACATTTCTCTTTACCGGTCCAAGAGGGACCGGAAAGACTTCCTCGGCAAGACTCCTTGCCAAGGCCCTCAATTGCGACAAAGGAACTTCCGGCACTCCCTGTAACGAATGTGATCAATGCGTCATGATCACTTCAGGATCACACCCAGACGTGATCGAAATGGATGCAGCTAGTGATTCAGGAGTAGACGATGTTCGGGACAAGATTGTTGACGTCGTCTCCTACGCGCCAATGCTGGGGCGATATAAAGTCTTCATCATCGACGAGGTTCACGACCTTTCACCAAAGGCATTTGATGCTCTCTTGAAGACCGTAGAAGAG